>NZ_JBBOOJ010000003.1:0-2595 GCF_038003055.1 Peribacillus sp. FSL M8-0224 | reverse complement strand
GACCTGGAAAGGTCCGTCGAAGAAGGTAAAAACCCTGTAGTTGAAACTTCGTTCCCTCCTGAGTGGATCCTGAGTACGGCGGGACACGAGAAATCCCGTCGGAAGCAGGGAGGACCATCTCCCAAGGCTAAATACTCCCTAGTGACCGATAGTGAACCAGTACCGTGAGGGAAAGGTGAAAAGCACCCCGGAAGGGGAGTGAAATAGATCCTGAAACCGTGTGCCTACAAGTAGTCAAAGCCCGTTAATGGGTAATGGCGTGCCTTTTGTAGAATGAACCGGCGAGTTACGATTTCATGCGAGGTTAAGTTGATGAGACGGAGCCGCAGCGAAAGCGAGTCTGAATAGGGCGAATGAGTATGAGGTCGTAGACCCGAAACCAGGTGATCTACCCATGTCCAGGGTGAAGTTCAGGTAACACTGAATGGAGGCCCGAACCCACGCACGTTGAAAAGTGCGGGGATGAGGTGTGGGTAGCGGAGAAATTCCAATCGAACCTGGAGATAGCTGGTTCTCTCCGAAATAGCTTTAGGGCTAGCCTCAAGATGAGAGTATTGGAGGTAGAGCACTGATTGGACTAGGGGCCCCCAACGGGTTACCGAATTCAGTCAAACTCCGAATGCCAAATACTTATTCTTGGGAGTCAGACTGCGAGTGATAAGATCCGTAGTCGAAAGGGAAACAGCCCAGACCACCAGCTAAGGTCCCAAAGTATACGTTAAGTGGAAAAGGATGTGGAGTTGCTTAGACAACCAGGATGTTGGCTTAGAAGCAGCCACCATTTAAAGAGTGCGTAATAGCTCACTGGTCGAGTGACTCCGCGCCGAAAATGTACCGGGGCTAAACGTATCACCGAAGCTGTGGATTGACACCGTATGGTGTCGATGGTAGGAGAGCGTTCTAAGGGCGTTGAAGTCAGACCGGAAGGACTGGTGGAGCGCTTAGAAGTGAGAATGCCGGTATGAGTAGCGAAAGAAGGGTGAGAATCCCTTCCACCGAATGCCTAAGGTTTCCTGAGGAAGGCTCGTCCGCTCAGGGTTAGTCGGGACCTAAGCCGAGGCCGAAAGGCGTAGGCGATGGACAACAGGTTGATATTCCTGTACCACCTATACATCGTTTGAACGATGGGGGGACGCAGAAGGATAGGGTAAGCGCGCTGTTGGATATGCGCGTCCAAGCAGTTAGGCCGGAAACGAGGCAAATCCCGTTTCCATTAAGGCGGAGCTGTGATGGCGAGGGAAATATAGTACCGAAGTTCCTGATTCCACGCTGCCAAGAAAAGCCTCTAGTGAGATGTAAGGTGCCCGTACCGCAAACCGACACAGGTAGGCGAGGAGAGAATCCTAAGGTGTGCGAGAGAACTCTCGTTAAGGAACTCGGCAAAATGACCCCGTAACTTCGGGAGAAGGGGTGCTTTTTAGGGTGAATAGCCCAGAAAAGCCGCAGTGAATAGGCCCAGGCGACTGTTTAGCAAAAACACAGGTCTCTGCGAAGCCGCAAGGCGAAGTATAGGGGCTGACACCTGCCCGGTGCTGGAAGGTTAAGGGGAGAGGTTAGCGCAAGCGAAGCTTTGAACCGAAGCCCCAGTAAACGGCGGCCGTAACTATAACGGTCCTAAGGTAGCGAAATTCCTTGTCGGGTAAGTTCCGACCCGCACGAAAGGTGTAACGATCTGGGCACTGTCTCAACGAGAGACTCGGTGAAATTATAGTACCTGTGAAGATGCAGGTTACCCGCGACAGGACGGAAAGACCCCGTGGAGCTTTACTGCAGCCTGATATTGAATTTTGGTACAGCTTGTACAGGATAGGTAGGAGCCTGAGAAGCCGGAGCGCCAGCTTCGGTGGAGGCGTTGGTGGGATACTACCCTGGCTGTATTGAAATTCTAACCCGCGCCCCTTATCGGGGTGGGAGACAGTGTCAGGTGGGCAGTTTGACTGGGGCGGTCGCCTCCTAAAGAGTAACGGAGGCGCCCAAAGGTTCCCTCAGAATGGTTGGAAATCATTCGTAGAGTGTAAAGGCACAAGGGAGCTTGACTGCGAGACCTACAAGTCGAGCAGGGACGAAAGTCGGGCTTAGTGATCCGGTGGTTCCGCATGGAAGGGCCATCGCTCAACGGATAAAAGCTACCCCGGGGATAACAGGCTTATCTCCCCCAAGAGTCCACATCGACGGGGAGGTTTGGCACCTCGATGTCGGCTCATCGCATCCTGGGGCTGTAGTCGGTCCCAAGGGTTGGGCTGTTCGCCCATTAAAGCGGTACGCGAGCTGGGTTCAGAACGTCGTGAGACAGTTCGGTCCCTATCCGTCGCGGGCGCAGGAAATTTGAGAGGAGCTGTCCTTAGTACGAGAGGACCGGGATGGACGCACCGCTGGTGTACCAGTTGTCTTGCCAAAGGCATAGCTGGGTAGCTACGTGCGGACGGGATAAGTGCTGAAAGCATCTAAGCATGAAGCCCCCCTCAAGATGAGATTTCCCATGGCGCAAGCTAGTAAGATCCCTGAAAGATGATCAGGTTGATAGGTCAGAGGTGGAAGCATGGTGACATGTGGAGCTGACTGATACTAATAGATCGAGGACTTAACCAACGCTTT
>NZ_JBBOOJ010000002.1:0-64628 GCF_038003055.1 Peribacillus sp. FSL M8-0224 | reverse complement strand
CCGTATTCGGTTTTCTGGAGGAGGCTAAAGCCTTTTGTCGTTTTATAGGCATCGAGCGCGTGGTCCGCTGCGTTGAGTCCTTTGGCCGTTTTGTATAGGGCGCTGCCGCCTTTGATGGCCCGGCCGGCCCAGCCGACGACGGGGATGAATCCAGCGGCTGCCATCGCGCCGGCGGCGATTCGTTCGGCATCGGACAGCTTGCGGCCCGTTACTGGATCGACTCCGGTCGAGGCCCTGATTGAATCATAATATCCCGTGAATTCCCCTGTAAAGGTTTTTGTCGTATCCCAGGCCTTTTCGTACCATGGGCGGTTTTCGAGTTCTTCCATTTCCTGTTCGATTTTCCGGGCTTCTGCTTGTTCCTTTTTGAAGGTTTGATAGTCTTTCATCTGACCGGCGACTTCATCCTTCACTTGATAGACGTCACTGCTCTTGAATGCCGATTGGTTGAATGCCGATTGGTTGAATGTCATCGGCGAAATGTTGCCGTCCTGTTTGGTGGCATCAAGCAAGGCACGGAAGAGGCCAACGGCCACGTTTTCCTGCCCGATGGACACATCATATTCCTCGACCAATTGCCGGTCGACATTCTCGACCTTTGTCACGGTGTCATCCAGCCTGTGCCCGGCCAGCGTGATTTTTTCATTAAAGTCCTTTTGGTCGAACATATCCAGAGGCAGGATATCGTCAATGCTGTTCAGGATCCTTTGAAGATCGTTCGCTTGTTGATCGACAAGCGACTTCGCTTGGTTGATGCCGTTTGAGACTTCGCCATCTAAAAAGGGGACCTCGACCACCGTATTTCCGGAGAGGTCCGCTTCTTCCAGACTGGCCGGTATGCCTTCCAAAAAACTGATCTGGGTCGTGAATAGTTCCATCCAGGCGTCCGCCACCTCGATTTGTGCTTCATAGAAGCTTTTGATGGCGGTAGCACCGGCCCCCTGGAACTCGTTATCCAGGCCGACGATGCCCTGAAATTCCTTTTTCAGGGCTGTGACTTCCTTCTTTAGTTCTTCATATTGCTTGGCGCGCGACTTGGTTGCGGCCGTCAATGTCTCGGCTTCATATATCTTCATCGCTGATACCCATGTGAAGACGTATGGGCGATGGCTTCATCCTGTTCTTTTAATAAGTCAATGTTGGCACGGGTATCTTCCACATTTTTCTGGACGATTTTGATATATTGCTCAAAGACCTTCTCCAGGTTCGTTTCGCGATCGATCCATTTCGATGTGAATTCCAATTTATTGTTGCCAAGCTCGCCTGCCGGCAAATTTCCAAGCGTGACTGTACCAAGTGCCGTCTTCACTTGATCGACTTGCTTCGTTACGGCAGGATGATTCAGTTTGATTGTCGTCATTAAAACAACCACCCTTTTAAATATGATATTTTGCTTTCCAATTGATCTATGACGGCTTCTCCTTTGCCTAAAAGAACATCTGCTTCATGTGCTATCGTACCTGCTGCACTCAGAGCCTTTTTCTCTATATTAAGCATCATGACTTTACCGTCGATTTTCTCTTGATAGTCATCATAATCATCATGAATGATCGTTGACATTGCCTTGTATGCATCACTGCGGGCATCTTGAAAGTCTTCTGCACGGTTTCCCGTCCAGCTTTTTGCCAAGTCCGGATTTTTAATTTTAGCTATTTCCCCAAGACAAGCATTCTGTTCTTCTTTGATTTGTCTTTTTGCCTGCTCCAGACGATTGATTTTTTCATTGACATCGGAAGTTTTACTAGAGAGGGCAGAGTGAATTTCACTCAATGAATTTGCATACACCTAAAAAATCACCTCAAACATACTATTCTCATTATGTAGACTGTCATATTTTTCATAATTTTTATTATAAGGATTATAGTCTTAGAGTTAAATAGGGATAAATAAGCTATTTATGCTACGGAATTAGGAAATTCAGCCCGCACGCTCCAATTCCCAATTAGACTTTTTACCCCTGCATTTCCATTTTTAAACATAAAGAAAGGGTGCAGGCTGCACCCTCTGAATATTTACTGCATTATTTGAATTCCTTTTCGCCAAATAAATGCGGAACTTTCACCTTTTTCCCTTTTTTATGATTGAAATCAGGTTTTTTAGCTTCGATTTTTGCTTGGCCATAGACAGCTGTGCCGACAATTTCAGCAACATCCTGAAGCTTTTCTTTTGAGATTTTATCAATGGTATCATCAGGAGTATGATACCAAGGTTCTGATGGACTGTGGATGAATAAAGCAGCAGGTATCCCAGCCTCAGCAAATGACACATGGTCACTTCTCCCGCCTTGTCCATATGGAGTCGGCTCACCATTCAGTCTTGTACTTGATGCCTGGGCCAGCTCGGTTACAAGGTTCATTTCTCCATCATTAGTCAAAATGACCAAATCTCCGGCATCCCTGCTTCCTACCATATCGAGATTGAAATTGGCAATGGTCCGCTTGATATCTTCATCAGGAAGATTGTCCACATAATGCTGCGAACCCAACAATCCATTTTCCTCTGCCCCAAAGGTGACGAAGCGAATTTCCGTATCTGTAGGAAGATTCTTCAGAACACGGGAAAGTTCAAGGGTGACGGATGTTCCAGATGCATCATCATTCGCTCCGGGTGCCCCCGCGACGGAATCATGATGTCCAGTTATATAAATGATATCGCTCTTTTTTGCTTTATTGTTCTTTGTTGCTTTTTTCGCTGCCACTACATTATAAGAGGTTTTTTCTCCGGAATAAGCTCCTTCAATTTTTAATGAGGCTGTCAATTTGACTCCATCATTCAATTTTTCCAAAAGGGCTTCTCCATCCTTTTTGGTGATCGTGACGGATGGAATAAACCTGTCATTATCCTCTCCAAGTGTCCCGTTTAATTCCCCATCTGCATTATTGAATAGGATGACTCCCGTTGCCCCTTTTTCCGCTGCATTCAATACTTTCTCTGCAAAAGTGAGGTTCCCTCTTTGTATAAGGGCAATCTTCCCTGCAACATCGGTTTCCTCAAGCTCTTCTTTTGTTCCTAAACCGGCATATGCAACGTCACCGGATAGGTCCCCATTAACTGAATAGGTTAAATGGTTTGCTTGGATTTCCCCATCAAATCCGGCAACTGATAGCTCGACCAGATTTGGGTCTGTATAAGATAAAAAATTGAACTCTTCGATATCGGCTTTATAGCCATAAGATTGGAATTGCTTTTTGATGAATTGGACGGCTTTATACTCAGAATCCGTACCGGCCACCCGAGGTGTTTGTGAGAGGTATTCAATATTCTTGTAGATTTTATCGGCATCGATTCTTTTAATGACTTGCTTGTCCGTGGATGGCGCTGATAGCACCGGTGATGAATGCGGCGCTGCTAAAGCGGTGGTTGTCCCGGCTGTCCCGAGTGTCAATGCTGTGATTAATGTTAACGACAGAAATTGTTTTTTCATAGATTGCCTCCTAGTTTAATAGTTTCTACCATGATTTTACAATATATAGAAATTACTAACTAGGTAGGTTTATCCCTATTCACGCATGTCTAAAGTACCGATTTTACAAATACAAGAAATTATCAGGTGATTTGACCCGTATCAAAAGTCCTTCTCCATTCGATATTTTGTCATATTATATAAAAATACCTGTAATCCAAACAGGATTTTCGCACTTTTTCGGGAAAATAATACAGAAGATATTGAATTTTTACAGGGAGAAGGCGCAAAGATGTCGATAACTAAATTCGTGATGCCGGAAGTGATTTTCGGTAAAGGTTCGATTGAACAAGCTGGCGAGGCCTGCTTGCGGCTGGGTGCCAAAAAGGCGCTGATCGTAAGCGACTCCGGGGTGGCCAATGCTGGCTGGTTGGATAAAGTCATTGAATCCTGCCAAGATGCAGGCCTTGCTTTTGCTACCTTCATTGAAATGACGACCAATCCGAAGGACAGGGAGATCGAAGCCGGCTGTTTTGCATTTAAAGAACAAGAATGTGATGCCATCATCGGTTTGGGCGGAGGCAGTGCTTTGGATGTTGCCAAAGGGGTAGCCCTTTTAGTAACGAATGGCGGCATCATCAGTGATTATGAAGGTGTTGATAAAGTCCACTCTCCCCTCCCTCCCATGGTGATGATCATGACCACTGCAGGATCGGGTTCGGAAGTATCCCAGTTTTCGGTGATCGTCGATTCATTCCGCGAGAAAAAAATGACGATCATTTCAAAATCACTCGTCCCCGATATTGCAATAGTCGATCCTGCCACCTTAACCACCTTGGGACCGGATTTGACCGCAGCTACCGGAATGGATGTGTTAACCCACGCCATTGAATCCTATGTTTCAATCGCTGCGACACCTTTGACCGATGTACAAGCTAAAAACGCGCTTTCCATCGTTTCCCGCCACTTACGCCCCTCTGTTGCATCCAGGCATAATGAGGAAGCAAAAAAGGCGATGGCGATGGCGAGCCTGCAGGCTGGACTGGCTTTTTCCAATGCCATTTTGGGAGCTGCCCATGCCATTTCACATGCCATAGGCGGCAAGTACCTCCTTCCGCATGGTGAAATCAATGCGATACTCCTTCCCCATGTCATGGATTTCAATCGAATTGCCTCACCAAGGCGATTCAGCGAGATTGCAGACATCATGGGCATCGATACACGGGCATTGACGGAGCAGCAAGCAGGAATGGCTGCCATTCACTTCGTAAGGGAATTATCCCGGGATATAGGGGCTCCCAAGAGTTTAAGTGATGTCGGCATTACGAAAGAAATGATAGATCCCATAGGGATGACCTCTCTTGAGGATGCCTGCATGATCACAAACCCCCGTGATATGTCCTTAGAACAGATTAATCAGCTGCTTCTTACAGCCCTATAAGAGGTGAAAAGCATGAACAAACATGAATTGATAGATTTAATGACAGGCGTTAAATCTTCAAAAAAAACGTATTACACGGAACTTAAGAAAACCGTGGATCAGCTGAAGAAGAAGAATATGCAGCTTGAAATCATGAATGACATCACAAAAAATATGAATATGGA
Source organism: Peribacillus sp. FSL M8-0224 (assembly GCF_038003055.1). Classification (NCBI taxonomy): domain Bacteria; kingdom Bacillati; phylum Bacillota; class Bacilli; order Caryophanales; family Bacillaceae; genus Peribacillus; species Peribacillus sp. FSL M8-0224. Next base: position 59,620 of record NZ_JBBOOJ010000002.1, on the reverse strand, counting down.
AATCGACATCCAAGAGATTCTCCGAAATGTTATTGAAAAACTTAAGCAGCTCATTACCTTCGATGACAGTCATTTTGTCATATTATATGAGGAAGAACCTGCCCTGCTTCACATCTGCCCTAATGGTCACTGCGATCTTGAAATGGATCCCAAAAACCTGTTACACCCTTTTCAGGAATTCTCATCGGCCTTGAAAGAAAAGCAGCCGATTCAGGTGGAAGTTAACCAGTTACCGGACTTCCCAGAAAAAGAGCGTCTATTATCCCTTGAGATCGAATCACTTCTATTAGTTCCTTTATACGGAAAAAGTAAAAAAATCGGAATTTGGACTTTCGGCAGGAAGAAAAAGAAAACATGGCATGAAGCTGAACTCGAATTTCTTGAGCAACTATCCAATCAGCTTGCGTTAACTTTGGAGAATGCCCAGCTTTATAAGGAAGTTCTTCATTCCAAACAGGAGTGGGAGGATACATTCAAGGCAGTTGAAGATATGATCATCGTCTTCGATCACAAAGGAACGGTCTATCAATCCAATGATTCAGCCAGGGTCTTTTCCAACTTGGTTCCTTTAATTGAAAAATCGCAAAATCTGATTCAGGATACCTTTTCATTTAATAAGCCAGGGTTTCAGGAAATACTCCTTCAGCATGATACCATCTTGGAAATGCATGCTTACCCGATTCAGAATAAGGAGCATCAAGTATATGGGGTCATTGCTTATTATAAAAATGTCACCGAAAGAAGACAGATGGAAGTCCAGCTATTACATGCCGGTAAACTTGGGGCGATTGGTGAAATGGCAGCTGGGATTGCCCATGAGTTGAACAGCCCATTAACGGCCATTCTTGGTAACTCACAACTTTTATTACGGAAAACCCCACAGGACAATCCGGATTATATGCTATTGGACGACATTAAGATTTGCGGGGACCGATGCAGGCAAATCGTGAAAAGCCTGCTTACCTTTTCTAGGCAGGATGAGTATCGGTTCCACTATTACTCTATTAACGAGGCCATTCACCAGGTTCTGAACCTATTGAAGTACCAACTTGGGAAGAAGCAAATCTCCCTCCATCTTAGCCTTCAGGAAGATCTTCCTTTCATAAAGGGCAGCCAGCCGCAAATCGAACAGATCATCATCAACTTGCTATTGAATGCCAAGGACGCATTGGATGAGTCCGCGCAAACGGAAAAATCGATTTCGATCACTACCTATTCAAAAAACAAGTTCATGGTGGTTCAGGTGACTGATAACGGAACGGGGATTGAAAAAGAACGCCTGCCCTTCATATTCCATCCCTTTCATACGACTAAAGACCGTGAAAAAGGTACAGGTTTGGGGCTGTCTGTAAGCCTTGGCATCGCCAAGGACCATGGCGGAAAGATCGACGTTTTGAGCACACCAGGACATGGAAGCACTTTTTTCCTGAGGCTTCCCTTACTAACAGAGGAAGAAAGGGGATGTTAAGGTGGTTCATTTACTTGTGGTAGACGATGAGAAAGAGGTTGGGACTTTTCTATCCCGCCTTTTTACGATGAAAGGTTACCTCGTACAAGTTGTGAATAGCGGGAAGGAGTTTCATGAAATCGACTGGAATCAGCAGCGTTTTGATGTCGCAATGATAGATTTGAAGCTTCCGGATTGCGATGGACTTTCCCTCCTGCAGCATCTAAAACAACTGCAGCCGCGTTGCAAGGTACTGATCATGACCGGATACAGCACCGTCAAGACCGCTGTTGATGCCATGAAACTCGGCGCGAGTGATTACATGGAAAAACCCTTCGTGGATATTGAAGTACTGGAAAGGCAGATTGACAACCTATTGAATGAAAATGAAGCATTGAACCAGCATTTCATCCATAAGCTTGCCGAGGATTCAGGACTCATTGTCGGTGAAAGTCTTTTAATGAAGAATTTGATTGAAACGGCCTTCAAGGTTGCCCAAAAATCCGTCAATGTATTAATCGAAGGAGAAACCGGAAGCGGGAAAGAAGTGCTTTCACGCTTCATCCACATAGCCAGCCCCCGAAACCATGAACCTTTTATCGGCATCAATTGCGGAGCGATCTCTGAATCCCTGCTTGAAAGCGAATTATTCGGTCATGAAAAGGGCGCTTTCACCGGAGCGACCCAGCTGCGAAAGGGTTTTTTCGAAATTGCTGGGAACGGGACGCTTTTCCTTGATGAAATTGCGGATGCAAGTCCGGCCATTCAAGTCAAATTGCTTCGGGTTTTGGAAACGCGGGAATTCATGCGGGTTGGCAGCAGCGTGACATTACGGACGAACGCCCGGTTAGTGGCGGCCTCCAATGAAAACCTGCAGCAGGCAGTGGACAAGAATAAATTTCGGGAAGACCTATTTTACCGACTAAACGTCGTGACTCTGGATATCCCGCCATTAAGGAGCCGAAAAGAGGATATTCCGTTGCTTGTCCGTCACTTGGTTGAGAGAAATGGTCATGGAGATATCTCATTTTCCAATGAAGCCATTGAAAAATTACAGCAATACAACTGGCCAGGCAACATACGCGAACTATCTAATGTGGTCTTGCGCACGCTAACTCTTGCAGACAATAAGTCAGTAATAACCGCCAATGATATCTCACTATCCAACAGCCAGATCACACCTGACAAAAATGTGTCACCAGAGATACAGTCAACAGAAAACCTTCTTGAAGAGTGGCGAAAAAGGCTGGTGGCTGATTTTAATGAGAAGGATGAACTGATGCTTGAAGAAATCCTTACGGAAATCAAACAGCTTCAATCAACAATTGGAAAGGAGCTCGTCATGCAGGCACTGCAAAAAACCTACGGCAACCGGAATGAAGCTGCCAAACGCTTGCAAATATCCATAAGGAAATTGCGTTATATATTAAATGAAAAGAGCCAGACATAATAAAAAGGAGGATGCCCCGTTCCAGGGCTTCCTCCTCTGTTCCTATTCTAGCGTCAATACGATGCGGCCGTTGATTTCTCCGTTTTCCATCATTGAAAACACGTCATTGATTTCATCAAGCTTTCTTGTTTCAATATTCGTTCTGACTTTACCCTCAGCCGCAAATTGAACAGCTTCCTGTAAATCTTTTCTCGTCCCGACGATGGACCCTTTTACAGTCACCCCATTTAACACTGTATCAAAAATCGGGATTGGAAGTTCATCATTCGGCAATCCGACTACAACAAGTGTGCCGCCCCTCTTGACTGAACTGTAAGCCTGTTCGAATGCTTTTTTCGTAACAGCCACAGAAATGGATGCCTGCACGCCGCCAACCTTATCCTTAATGGCCTGTACAGGATCGGTCTTAAGCCCATTAACCGTGTAATCCGCCCCCAGTTCCGTTGCCAGATCAAGCTTATCATCTTGAATATCGACAGCAATGACATTAAAGCCCATCGCTTTTGCGTATTGCAGGGCAACATGTCCCAATCCGCCAATTCCATAAACCGCTACCCAATCACCAGGTTTTGCTTCTGATACCTTAAGCGCCTTATAAGTCGTTACACCTGCACAGAAAATCGGTGATACCTCCGCAAAGTCAAGCCCTTCAGGAACCTTCACCACATATTTGGCTGGTGCTTTACAATATTCCGCATACCCGCCGTCAACGGAATATCCTGCATTCAATTGATCCAAGCAAAGCGTTTCCCTGCCGGTCAGACAATATTCACAATCGCCGCAGGCCGAATAAAGCCAAGGGATCCCAACACGGTCACCCACTTTCAAGGAAGTTACGCCTTCTGCCACCTTTTCTATAATGCCCACACCCTCATGTCCCGGGATAAGCGGAAGCTTGGGTTTTACCGGCCAATCACCATGTGCAGCATGTAAATCGGTATGACACACGCCACAGGCTTTAATTTTCACTAATATCTCACCATATTCCAATTCCGGGATCGGTACTTCCTTAATCTCAAGTTTTTGGTTAAATTCATTGACGACCGCCGCTTTCATTGTCTTGACCTGTTGTTTTGCATTTACAGTGCTTGCCCCTTGTTTTACATTCATGATTACTATTCCTCCCTTAATCTAGTGGATATTATTTCTTGCTACTGCTTACACCTACTACTTAAACTTGCACTACTGCACTACTTAAAATAGTTGCAAGTGCCATGCCAATGCAAAAAGGCCAAGACGACAGCATTCAAAAAAAAAAAGTGCCGAAAGATCGGCCCATTTGGACGAATTAACGGCCCAAGTTGGACGAAATCCGGTTTGTATATTGCAGGAAAAATGGTTCACCCTATAAATAGGAGGTGCCTAAAACATGGACAAATTTGAAGAAGCCTATGAGTCATATAAACAGCAGGGAACACCGCAAGCAAACCAAAGTGATTCAGCAGCAGGAAAAGAAGAAATCATCGCCGTAAGGAAAAATGAAGAGGACAATATTATCGCCATCAAGACGGACTCCGGCCGCGAACTCGACTACCCCACAGCCCTTGCGGAAGCCAAAGCTGGCAACCTGGCCAACGTTGACGTCTTTCATAAATATGGACGTGACATATTACGGAGTGAGCCCGATGGGATTAAAGAAAATAACCTGGATCAACTGCCGGAGTTTTGAGTTTTTCGGGGAGACTGCCTGATATGGGCAGTTTTTTTCTATCTGGATGCGCAAAAAAAAGAACCAGCATGATTAGCTGGATCTTATTTTTCATAAGGATAGGATTCAGAGATTTCGAGCAGTCGGCCGCAGGACTCGACAACCTCGATGATTTCCATCCATGACATGTCCAGACCCAGTTCATTAGCATGGGAAATCTTATCCCGTAATTTTCGGATGGCATTCGCATCCTTCTTCCCTTTACTTTTCGAAGGGATTTGGAAGAAGTGCCTCAATTCTTTATCTTTATGTATAATATCGAATTTATCACTGATTTGCAGGCACTCTATTATATTGATATCCTCATTTTTATCGATTCTCCTTTTATATAATTCAGTTGCCTTTTCTAAACGGTCTTCGCTGATCATTGGATACCAGCTGCCATCGCCGAATCTATCCAGGATGATATCGCTCATCCTCATTTCCAATAAGGTAATATATCCGAATATCAGCATCCTGATCGGAGGCTTTTGGAGGTCGGCATGGGTAATCAACATTTTAATTGAATTATTCTCTAATACGAACACCCTTGTCTTATTCTTAAAAATATGGAGAAGCTGAATCAAAGGGGTTGAATTCGAAACCATTTCCCTTGGTGAGAAGTTTCTCATATATTCAGAAATACTTCCTTCACCTAGTTCTTGCCTTTCGATATATCCGATGATTTCCCCTTGATCTTGGACTGCCAATATATCAAAATTCTTTTTTTTCATTGCTTTCTGGATATCCAGCGCCAGATCGTTTTTATGGCAAAACTCAAGCTCCTGGGCAATGCTCTTAACCGTTATATTTTTTTCATAAAGAGTTTTAAGACTCAGATAGCTGCTATTGCTTTTTCTTTCGCTTCCATTTAACATCTTTCACCCTCCGATCAGGAACACTTTCTGCCCGTTTTCCGCTTTAATAAAAGAAATGCATGAGGCCCCCGCAAATAAAGTTCACTGTAGTGGATTCCATCCCATTTCAAATGCCATCAACTGCATTTCCTGCCGCCGTATCCACATTCCGCTTTTCTTCCCACCCCTTACAAACATCTACCCAATCCTTTGCACCTGAATATTCAAACAATTCAGCGAGTGTAAGTTCTATTGCAGAGTTTGAACTGCCGCAAGCCGGAAACAATGACTCGAAGCGTTTCATCGATACATCAAGAAAAACAGCTAAATCGTTTGCCAGGCCAAACGGGCAAACGCCTCCGATTGCATGGCCGGTCTGTGCAAGCACTTCATCAGGTGAAAGCATTCGTGCCTTGAAACCGAACGTCTGACGAAATTTCTTATTATCCACTTTCGCGTCCCCTGCGGCAACGACCAAAATCGCGTGTTCACCTTCCCCTTTAAAGGAAAGGGTCTTGGCAATCCGCGCTGGGATAACACCGATGGTTTCCGCTGCCTCAATCACCGTTGCACTAGATGTTTCGAACTCCTTTACGTCGCCTTCCCGATTCCATTGTTTAAAATGGCTTTTGACACTTTCGATCGACATATTAATATTCACTCCTTTTTATGTACATATTGAAATAATATCATCCTTCATTGCAATAATTCAAAATCCAATTGTGCTGCTTCATCTGATTGGAAACCTATAAATTAAAACCATTCTTTACAAATTGACGAAACAAGCTTACATGGGATACTATTAATCATCGGGTAAACGCCTGCACGTGGTTCGTAACCATCCCACGATAAAAAACTAGGGAGAGAGTAAAATGAATGTTCGTACACTCGTGATAAACGGGTTATTGGCTGCCTTGTATGTGGCGGTCTCATTGGTTTTTAAACCAATAGCTTTTGAGATGTTCCAATTCCGTGTACCGGAAATGTTGAATCATCTGATTGTATTCAATAAAAAATATATCTACGGTATCGTTGGAGGAGTCTTCATATCGAATCTGCTCTTTTCGCCGATGGTGCCATATGATTTGATTTTTGGGGTGGGGCAATCCCTGCTCGCCTTATTGCTTGTCATTTATGTTTCTCGTTTCATAAAAGGCATTAAAGGACGTATGATCGCTACGATTATCTTTTTCACGTTCACAATGTTTTTAATTGCAATTGAACTGAACCTTGCCTTTGGCTTGCCATTCTGGCTAAGCTGGATGACTACAGCTGTCGGTGAGTTCGTTGTCCTCCTGATTGGAGCGCCAATTATTTATGGAATGAACAAAAGAATTCAGTTTGAAAAGTGGCTTTAAAAGGAATCTTCGCGCCGTTAAGCCACTATAATGGAAAAGAGCTGTCTGCATGATGCGGCAGCTCTTTTTTTTCACCATTGAACTCGAAAATGATAAACTATTAGTAAGAATGGTGGTGGCCCTTTGAAAAAAGTCCTGACCATAATCGGTCTACTTGTAATCGCAATTTTTATATACTCTAATGCAGAACTGTTCACTTTGGTTTGGAAAAGTGATTTGGATTCTGTGATTGGCATATTGAAGGAAAATCTTTTGCTTACATTTATTGTGACATTCGTATTGATGTTTGTACAAAATTCTTTTACAATCATCCCCTTAATTTTGCTCCTGACCATCAATGTCACGATATTCGGATTCATATATGGCTATCTATGGAGTTGGTTTACAAGTGTTGTTGCCTCAGGATTCATTTTTTATGCAGCCAGAAACTGGTTTCAGGAGCTTCTTTTAAAGAAGATTGGTGAAAAGTGGCAAGAATCTGTAGTGGAGCATGGCTTCATGTACGTGTTTACAGGCAGGATTTTCCCGCTTATCCCAACAAGCTTAATTAACTTGGCAGCTGGAGTCAGCACCATCACTTTCAAAGACTTTTTATTGGCGACGGCACTTGGCAACCTTATATACTTTTTCTTCCTATCACTGATTCCCTATGGACTGCTATCTGTTGAAATGAACCAATATACGCTAGCTGCGCTTGCACTCCTCTTCTTACTATTCTTCATGATCTATAAGCGTGCAAAAAAGAAGAAGAAACTAACCCTCTTCAGAAAAAACAGGTGACCACATTGGCCCCTGTTTTTTTATTTAGAGATTCTGCATATATTTTTTTCCGATAGTTTGTTAAAATGTGTATGTAATTTTACCTTTGAAATGTCTTAAAATCAGGGAGAATCTCCATGTCCAAACGCTCCATCTTAGCAATATATATCCTATCCGGGATTCTTACATTAGTCGTATTCGACTATTTTTTAACTACAAATATCCATAATAAAGAAGTCTTCATTCAACTCCAAAGGGCGGAAGGCATTGTTTTCCTTTTATCAATAGGCTTAATTCTATATCTTTATTTAGCTAAAAAAGAAGAATTCAAACGATTAAAAGAAGCGGAACAACGTCGGCGCACACTCATCAATTCAATGGTGGATTTCGTTAATTTCAAGGATGGGGATGGCCGATGGCTTGAATCCAATACCTTCGGGCTGCAATTATTTCAATTGGAGCATGTAGATTATAAGGGAAAAAGAGATAGCGAGCTCGCGGAATACTCCGAATTTTATAAAGAATCTTTGATCTACTGTGAAGTTTCCGATGAAGAAACGTGGGTAAAGGGGGAAATTACTAGGTGCGAGGAAATCATCCCTCTTCCCGATGGCAATCACAAGACCTTTGATACGATTAAAGTTCCCCTGTTCAATGAAGATGGTTCTCGTAAAGGCTTAGTCGTCATTGGCAGGGATATATCTGAAAGAGTTGTCGCGGAGAATCAATTATTCGATAGCGAACAACGCTATAAATCATTGTTTGAACACAACCCTTATCCGATGCTGATGCTTGATTTAAATGGAATGATCACGACCGTGAATCCAAGGTTTGAAACGGTAACAGGCTTTCAACAGGAAGAAATACATGGCGCCTCATTCATTAATTTGAATTTTTCAGCAGAAGACGCGGAATTGATCCGTACATCATGCCAATATGTCATGGAAAACCAAAAGGGGATCAAAAAAGGGAAAGATATAGAATTCCTGACGAAGTACGGGAAGTCCATCTTACTTTCTTGTACGTTTGTCCCGATGATGGTTGGCGAGGATTTAGTCGGAATCATTACTTATGCTAAAGAAGTCACTCAAATTCGAGAAACCGAAGCACGCTTAAGAAGAACCGAAAAATTATCGATAGTCGGCGAACTTGCCGCAAGCGTAGCCCACGAGGTACGAAATCCGCTGACTTCTTTAAAAGGTTTCGTCCAGCTGCTTAAAAAGAGCGACCATCCCTATGAACATTACTACACGATCATGTTAAGTGAATTGGACCGGATCAATCTTATTGTAAGCGAGTTACTCGTTCTGGCAAAACCACAGGAACTTCCATTCAGCAAACATCAAATCATCGACCTGATGAATGATGTCAAAACCTTGTTGAAACCAGAGGCGGACTCGTACCCCACCCAAATATCAATATCTGTCAAAAATGAAATACCGCTTCTATTATGTGAGGGAAACCAATTAAAACAAGTTTTCATAAACATGCTCAAGAATTCCATGGAGGCATCCGCCGACCACATTTGGGTTGATTTCGAACGAATGAACAATAACCTTTCCATCACCATCAAAGATAATGGAAGCGGAATAGAAAAAAACCGCATAAAACATCTTGGAGAGCCTTTCTATTCTTCAAAAGAAAAAGGAACCGGATTAGGATTGACAGTCAGTTGCCGAATCATTGAGGCGCATCGGGGAAAGGTCCGGTTTAACAGTGAACTGAACCAAGGAACCGAGGTCCAAATCATTTTGCCCATATAAATATGAATTTCGAGGACAAGCCTGAACCTTGTCCTTTTTTTGCTGGATTCAAAACCATCCTATTTTAATAGGGAGGTGAAGAAATCCTTTATATTCCCAAAGAATGACACCGTCTCAACAGGTTGTTTCCCATTAATCTGGCCTCCTGAATCATTGGATGTTTCGCTCTCCGTCATACCAGCTGTACTCGTTTGCGCTGCCTCAACTTCCGCCTCTTTTGATTTGACATCATCCACGGTTTCTTCCTCATCCATTTCAACATCGATATCCTTTTCGAAAACAAGGACGTAAGTACGACGCTCCCCATCCTTTGAAACAGTAACGGAAATGGCCGTTTTCGCTTTATCCTTGATCTTCACTTTTGCACTGCTCGCACCGTCATATTCAATTGTTGCTCCGCTGGCATTTGTCGTTGCATTCATTTCGACTGAAGAAATATCATTATCGACCTCGATATGATAGGTATGCTCATTAGATTCAAAAGATTTGTTCCATACGCCGGATGATACCGTCAGGCTGTTCAACACTGGTCCATTATTGCCTTCCTCGCCTAAAGAATCTGCGGACGTTACTTTCTAAACAGAATCCGTTTTCACTTTTTGTGTTGAAATACTTTCAATTTGCTGTGCATTCGTTACTTGACTGACACCACTGCTTGGCTTTTGATAATTGGAGGATTCCGCTGATGTTAAAGATGTTTTATTCCCCTTATCCGAGGAAGGTTGGGCTTTGCTCGTTCCTGTTGAGGGTTCCTTTTGAACTTCATCCTCTTTTGGAGCAGCTTTCGATTCCGTTTCCTTTGCTGCGGCTGCAGCCCGTGTAATCGTAAGTGTATATGCTTTTTCATCACCATTTTCCGCTGTAACGGTTATCTTCACCGTTGTCTTACCGACTGGAAGGGTAACCTTTACACCTGCACTGGTTGCATCCTTTCCATTTACCTTTACAATTGCCTTACTGTCACTCAATGTCGGAGTTACCGTAACCGACTGGACTTCATTTTCAACTGAAGCATGATAAGCTGTCACTTTAGAATCGAATGTTAATGAGCCTTTTGATAATCCAATCGATGTTAAAAGGTTATCATCACTTTCATGTTTTTCGACCTTGAGAGTATAGGTTACGGTTTCATTTTCCCCATCGCTGACGGTGATTACAAACGTATTCATGTCAGTTTGAAGAGTTAAATCCTTCAATTTACCATCTGTCATTTTGACACCATTCACATATATGGCTGCATTCTCGTTAGGGCTTGCTGCAAGCAAAGTGATCTTTTCCACATCATTCCCCACTGTTGAACTATAGTCGTGTACATCTTCTGTAAACTTTTGATCCAGTGCTATACCCTCTATCTCTAGCTTTGAAAGACTATTTACCGTTTGTGCCTCTTCCAAAATGACAGAAGTGCCTTCCGCAGCTTCTGCCGCTGGCATATAAGTGGATGTTCCCATCCCCACAAGGGAACCAACCAAGATCACCTTCACACTTGTTTCTTTTAATCCCTTTTTCATCAAAACCTATCCCTCCAAATTCCTTAAACATGAGGCTCAGATTACTAAGGGAACCTTAATTATTTCTTAATGGAGTTTATATCAAAAGGAGGATGCCTATTTGGTATAAACTTTATGCAAAGTGGAATTCCCACCCCTTATTTATGGCTATACTGGAGTGGAAGGCAAAACTAAAACTTATTGTTCTCATTTTCTAGCGAAACTCTTAAACTGCCTTTAGATAACTAAATTATTTTCACTGTTTTTTCACATTTTCCTTTTATAATGGGCTTACATAATCGGATGAAAGGATGATGGCACACCAAGATGAAAAAATATTTATGGCTGGTAGTCAGCCTATTCAGTTTGCTTTTATACCCGGCAGTGGCTTCCGGTCATGCTACAGTAATCAGCTCTAATCCTAGCCCGAATGAAGCGATGGATACTCTTCCTGAAAAGATCACCATTCAATTCAGCGAGAATATACAACCAGCTTTTCATTCGCTTGAGGTATTCAGCCAAGATGGAGACAAAATTCAAACTCAAGACAGTACAATCTCTGAACAGAGTGAAAAAATACTGGAAGCTAAGTGGAAGGGCACGATCGATGAAGGGATTTACTATATTAAATGGAGAGTGGTTTCGAGTGATGGCCATCCCATTGAAGGAACAATTCCCTTTCAATTCGGAGATCCGGCCGGCCTATCAGATCAAAATAATTCCGAAGTGAATGAAAGTTTTCCGAATTCCATCAACGTTATGCTGCAAAGTCTACAATACATATGCTTCGCTGCCCTTACCGGAATCCTTTTTTTCAGATTATCGCTAATGAAGGATTCTCGACTTTTTGAAGCCAGCAGAAGAACCCGTCTATACCTTTGGCTTTCATATGCTGGTTTAGCATTTTCCATCTTCTGCAGTCTGCCTTTAAGAGTTACGATCGATGCTGGCGTAGGTTGGACCGATGCATTTAATGTTAGTTATATAAAGGAAGTATTGAATGCTACAAACTTTGGGACGATCTGGATCATGGAAATTCTAATATTGCTCCTTCTATTTTTAGTAATTTATTTCATGCTCGAGAACTCATTGAATAAATCACTACCTTTCATTTCATTCATCATAATTGCCAGCTTGATGATTTGTAAGGCTTTCACCGGACATACAGCAGCCGTTCCTAATCAGGCTCTGGCCGTTTTGATGGATTTCCTTCATTTATTGTCCATGGCTTTATGGCTCGGCGGCCTTATGGCCTTATTGGTGATTTTGCCTGGGCTTGCAGATCGGCAGGCAGCCCAAGAAGATAAGAAAACCTTTTACTGGTCGATCATTCAAAGGTTTTCCAAATGGGCATTTCTGTTTGTAATCATCCTGATTATTAGCGGAATCTATAGCAGTTTACAGCATGTACCAACTATCCATTCAATGTTTAACACAACATATGGCCAATTGTTACTAGCGAAAATCGGTCTCATGTTAATCATGATCGTTTTAGGCGGCTTTCATTTTCTCAGAGGGAAAAAGCAAACGAAAAAACTTGGTTATAGTGTGGGAATGGAGTTTGGTTTAGGAATCGTCATCCTTCTCATTGCAGCTTTATTGACAAATGTCCAAACTGCCATGTCTTCTCCCGGCCCCATTGAAAAAACGTTACGGACTGAAGAAAATAACGAGGTTACATTAATGGTGACGCCCAATGAAGTCGGGGATAACCTGATTCAAGTAAATCTATCCAATGAAGGCAAGCCAATAGCTGAAATAGAGCAGCTTACGATCACGATGCAGCCATTGGATACGCCACGTGGTGAAATAAAGCTGCAAATGGAGGAGAAAAAAACAGGGACATTTACATCAAAGTCTATATTAACCATGCCAGGAAAGTGGAATATCCATGTTCATGGATTGACTGAAAGCCTGGATTCAATCAATGCTGATTTTATAATTTTCATAGGGAATTCATAATAGGAGGGATTTATACAAATGAAAAACATTTCAAAGCTACTTATTTTTACATTTGCTGCATTATTCATTTTTTCCGGTTCAGCATATGCTCACGTTACGGTCAAGCCTAGTTCATCTGCACCTGAGGCGTGGGAAACTTATACAATTAAAGTACCCGTAGAAAAAGAAACTGCCACTACAAAGGTGACTTTAAAAGTACCCGAAGGGGTTACTTTTGAAAGCTATCAGCCTGTACCTGGATGGAAAGTAACGACAGAAGGTGACAAAGATGGGCATGTAAAAACAGTAACTTGGGCCGCAACTGACAAAGGAATAGCCGCTGGACAATTCCAGCAATTCTCTTTCGTAGCACAAAATCCCAAAGAAGAAACGAAAGTTGCCTGGGATGCATTTCAATATTACGAAGATGGTGAAATTGTTGAATGGAGCGGTGAAGAAGGCTCAGACCTACCTCATTCTGTAACGGAAATCACGGTTGCACCCAAGGCTGATGCTGAACCTGCGGACCATGGTCACGAAGATGAAGCTGACACTAATGATTCCACGACACCTGACAATTCAAAGGATGCAGCAACAACAGAAGGTGATGGCAACCAAACGCTGATCATTACCCTGGCTGTCATATCATTAATTCTTTCCATTGTAGCGCTTTTTGCAGCTCTAAGGAAAAATAAAAAATAATCATTATGGAAGGTGCCCCAAAAATTTCTTGAGGCACCTTTTTTCTCTAATATTCCATGACCACCGATTTACTCGGTAACTTTAGATTTTCTGATTCTATCGTAATCTTAATCGATTTTTCAGCTCTTTGTTCCGTAATCGTTAAGTTAAGCAGTCCATTTCCCTGCGCTTTTTTGCTTATTCCCAGATCTTCCGTACTTTTCACCAGCTGTGCATATAATTCCGCTTCAGTTAAATTGCGCTCAAATTCTTTTTCAGCAATCACTTTCAAGAGAGCTGCCGCACCGCTTACATGAGGCGTAGCCATTGACGTTCCGCTCAACCTGGCATATTTATTTCCTGGATACGTAGAGAGAATATCAACCCCTGGCGCCACCAAGTCAATTTCATCATTCGTATTTGAAAAATCCGCTAAATTTCTGCTTAAATCCACAGCCCCCACTTCCACTACCTCGGGATATGCTCCTGGATAATCCAATTCATCCGTTTCATGACGCCCATCACCGCTATTTCCAGCTGCACAAACAACAAGGATATCGTTCTGAAGGGCCTTTTGAATGAGTTTGTGTTCAGTCTCATCGGGAGGTCCGCCAAGCGAAAGTGAAATAACCGAAACCTTTTCTTCATTTGGTCCCCGCCAATTGATGGCATACTCTAGAGCACCATTAATCCAATCAATGTCGCCTTGTCCTTGACCATTTAGGGCCTTTAACGCTAATATGCTTGCTTTAGGAGCCACTCCCACTACACCAGCATTATTAATGGCAGCAACAACCGTACCGCTAACATGTGTCCCATGTCCGTTATCATCTTGATAATCCCCGGTATTGGTAAAATCCTTCCCGCCAATGATTCTTTCCTTGAGGTCTGGATGTCCCTTGTCAATGCCTGTATCAATGACGGCAACTACCATGCCCTCACCATAACTGCTTTTTTCCCAAATTGCCGGTGCTTTCACAAGCTCGACACCCTCAGGAATCTTCTCTTTCACCGTTTCCATTACTTCAAGAACTTTGTAAGGTATTAATCTTTTTTCTCTTGTCATTTGATTACCCCTTCCTTCGTTCAATAAGTTAAACTGCCATCAGTGCAGGGATTTTCATCCCGTCTGGTTGCCGTCTACCGTTGAAAGAGATGAGATCAAAAAACTCTTCTCTCTTATATATACCAGATTTATGAAAATAAAAAAGAAGTTTTTGGAAAATTCCATCTAAATGACTACTTTTTATTTCTTTTTGTGTAATTATCTGGTACTCTCTCATTATAGAACAAATGTTCGTTTAATACTACACTTTTTTCTCAATTTTTTTCCCAAGCACGCACTTTTCCAATAAAAAAGAAGCGACTCCGAATCGAGTCAGCTTCCAAGATGTTAAGCTGCACCGCAGCATTTTTTGTATTTTTTCCCGCTTCCGCATGGACAAGGCTCATTTCTGCCAATGACCGGTTCTGCATGAACATGCGGCATTTTAGCTGCCTTTGCACTTTCCGTGATAATTTGCGTGCCTTTTTCCTTCATTTGCTGATACCGCTGTTTAAATAACTCCATTACATCTTTACTGTACTTCAGCGTATCTTCCGCGATATCCATCGCCTTTTGCTTCGAAATATTATAATCCTCCAGGACGAATTGATTATCCCCGAAAGAAACCCTCACTCCAAAATGCTGTCCCGCCTGTTTATTGCCTTTAAGCTCCTCAACGAATTCAAGGTATACTTCCTGGCAATCACAAGTCTGATGCATGCAATAATAATCATATATCCAATACGATTTATCTTCGTATTTACTCTTTAAAGCAATGCCATCCTCAACGCCAAACACATCCAAATATTTTATCGCTTTTCCATCGAGTATCTCAAATGGATCAATCGTTCTCATCTATAGACACATCCTAATTCATCAAAATTTATTCTTCCTTTGTATTGTACAACCTAATTCATCAATCGTCACTTGAAACGAAGCCTGACAAAGTCAAATCCCTTTCAGTAAAAGCATAATTAAGGAAGCCTTATTGAAGGCAATAAAAAAAGCTGCATCAGTGTCAATAAACTGATGCAGCCCCTAATCCTCATCCGATCCATGTGGTCAATTCGTCAATCGGTGTTTTCTTAGCAGGTTTCGGCTCCATGTCAGGATAACCCAAGTATATGAAAGCCAATACCTCTCCCTTAGAGGATAAATTGAAAAATTCACGGACCTTGTCATGATAAGTTATTTTCCCCGTTCTCCATACAGCTCCCAAACCTAGAGAATGTGCTGCAAGAAGCATATTTTGGATGGCACTGTTCACAGCCGCATATTCTTCTGCCACGAGGACATTATTCTTATCACTAGGCTCTATGCCCACTGCGATGATGACTGGAGCCCTTAATGGATTCTTTTTTTGCCTTTCGAGCTTGCTGATTAAACTTTCGGGGGTATCATCAGCATTTTCGATTCTTGTTATTTCTTCGAATACCTGCCCAAGTTTAATTCTTCCTTCCCCTGTCAAAACAAAAAAACGCCAAGGCTCCGTCCGGTGATGATTGGGTGCATATGTTCCGGCTTCAATGATTTGCTCGATCATTTCTTTAGGAACCGGATCTTGCTTAACGATTCCAATGCTTCTTCTCGTTTTTATAGCCTCGATAGTCTCCATATTATCTCCCCTTATCCCTTTATCTCTAATAGCTTCTGTTTCAGTTCATTTTCCATTGACGCCAATTCCTGTTCAGCTTGACGGCGTTTATGCCTGCCTTCTTCTTGAATCCGCATGGTCTCCTCAAGCGTGGATATCAAGTTAGCTTGAGTTTTCTTTAATGTTTCAATATCGACAAGTCCGCGCTCATTTTCTTTTGCGGTTTCAATGGTATTCGTTTTCAGCATCTCGGAGTTCTTCAATAACAAGTCATTTGTAGTCTTGGAAACCTGTTTTTGTGCTTCTACAGCATGCCTTTGCCTGATTAGGGTCAGTGCAATCGCAACCTGGTTTTTCCAAAGTGGAATGGCTGTCATGATCGAAGA
Source organism: Peribacillus sp. FSL M8-0224 (assembly GCF_038003055.1). Lineage (NCBI taxonomy): Bacteria > Bacillati > Bacillota > Bacilli > Caryophanales > Bacillaceae > Peribacillus > Peribacillus sp. FSL M8-0224. The sequence goes on along the minus strand of NZ_JBBOOJ010000002.1, from coordinate 43,162 downwards.
TTGGATTTTTTCGACTAGTGCCTGATTCGTGTTTTGGATCAGCCTGATTTGCGGTGCGCTTTGGATCGTGATTTCACGGCTCAACTTCAAATCATGAAGCCTTTTATCCAACCGTTCAGCAAATTGCAGCATATCATTTACTTCTTGAAACTTCATTTGATCATTACTTGATTCAGCGGACTTCCTTAGCTCCGGAATCGTTTTCTCATGGATTTCTTCGAGTTTGATTTCCCCAGCTGCAATATAGACATTCAATGCCTGGAAATATTCCTTATTCGTTTCATATAGCTTTTCGAGAATTACGATATCCGATAACAGGATATTCTTGCTCCGATCGAGTTTTACACTGATTCGGTCGATTTGGGCACCGGTTTTTTGATACTTGGATAGCACCTCCTGTACAGATCCCGAGAGCTTCCCGAACATACGCGCAAAAAATGAGGGCTTATCCGGTTTTAACTCATCCGGGCTGAGTTCGTTTAACTTTTTCATTAAATCATTGATAATGCTGCCCACTTCACCCACATCTTTTTTCTGGACATGCTCAAGCATGGAATTAGAAAAGGTCAGGAGCTTTGATTGGGCGGGTGTACCATAGGATATCATTGCCTGATGATTCGTTGGGTCGATTTGTTCGGCAAGCTGATAAGCCTTTGCCCTGTTCTCTTCAGGAATGACATCAATCAGTTTAACCGGTTTCGCTTCCTGGGAAGATACTTTCTCAAGCTCCTGCACCCCATCAAATGGATTGGCTAAAAGGTCATCGATCAAACTGGCGTTATTCGTTTTATTCAACAGGTTTGGATCATTGTTATTCATTTTAACCTCCTGCTTTCATCAATTACTTGTGACTCTTTTCTAGTTTTAATGGATTGCTTAGCAACATCCAATTCGAAGTTAAGGTTATCGATATCGTCGGCAATCACTTTATATAAATCCTTTTCTATCGTATTAGTGAGTTCCTTTAAAGTTTTACGAGTCTCCGTTAAGGAAAGTTCGAGTTCCCTATTCTTTTTTGGCTGCTGTGCTAGAAAAACATATTTCTCCGCAAGCTCCATGGCAGAATCCAGATGCGAGTAATAAAACTGTTCTGCCTGATAAAACCGCCTCGGTTCTTTTTTTGTCAGACTGTATATTTTCCTGATCATTTTAATCATCTCTTTCCTCTGTTTAAAAGAAGAGATATGCCTGACCGAGATTAGTGCTTTTTGCACCCTCCATATCTTCGGTTTTGCTTCGATTAAATTTTTCTTTATATATTGATATTCTTTTCTCGTCAATTCATGTTTTTTGAGGTATCTTGATGAAAAATATACGGAACTCAGCCAGTATGCAAGTACCCCTCCTGTTAAAGATATGACAACGGAAAGGGCAAACGGTTGATTCAATACGAAATAACTAATCATCCAAACCGGCAAAACCATTGGAAATGCAATCAATATCGGAACAAAATCAGCAAGAAATCGATTCATTATCATTACACTCCTGACTTACACTCTTTTCTTTATATACGGATTATCCTTGGAATTGGTTTCAAGATGAAAAAAAGAATTTCTCCTATCCTAAACGATATAGGAACCGGATGGTTTCTGCAAATTTATTGAAATTTTTTCTGTGAATTGCCTCTTCTTCCCATTCATATGGGCTAACGCCTAGTCACTTCACCGGAACTGACATAAGTTATAGGGTATCCACCCTGATTTTAAAAAGGAGAGTTGACCATGAATTCATACGGATTTTATCCTTATCCACAACAAAATGGAAATCATCAGTACTTTGAACCAAATTTCAACCCCTACTTCCAACAGCCTGAACGATTTGATTATATGCCACAGCAAGATTGGGACTTTCAGCAGGTACAAGAAAATCCATATAGCCAGGTGCCAGACCAATTCGATATTGAAAGGCAGCCTCAACAACTTGAAAGAAGAATCCGGGAACTTGAGCGTCAAAACGAGCGTCAAACGAGGGAACTCAATCGGCAGAACCAAGAAATCACGCGGATAAATCGTGAAGTGAACCGCATTAACCAGGAAATCACCAGGCTAAGTCAAGCGGACCAGCGACATACGAATAGGTTAAACAGACTGAATCAAAGACTTCGGGCCGTGGAAAGAAACCTTAACATCCCCTTCACCGCAACAGATGATGGTTTTTAATGAAGGAAATAGCGGGAGTTCATTGCGAGCTCCCGCTTTTTCATTTGAGATTTAATCAAACGATTGATTAATCTTCAAAGGTTCACCAAACCCTTGTCCAGTGTTACAAAGCTTTACGATTTCACTATTGTTTTCGCCGCCTTAAATGTGAATCCTGCTACTTGCTTTAAAAAAGTAGTTACAATACTGATCTGCAGAATAAAAAATAGGAGTCAGCCATATTCCCGCGGAATTCATCAAGTTATTTATAAGAAAATGGCTGTTTTCACATACTTTGTTGCTATTTACCAAGTAGTGAGGTGTGGTTGATTTCCCCTCCAGATGCTCGCTTTCCGCGGGGCGGGCGGTGAGCCTCCTCGGCGTAAACGCCTGTGGGTTCTCACCTGTCCCGCCGCTCCCGCAGGAGTCTCGCACTTCCGCTCCAATCAACCTTAGATAGTTTCGTTTTAAAAACAACAATCTTTACGAAAAGAGCCAAGAAAATAAAAGAGCGGGAGTCATATTTACACTCCTGCTCTTTCTAATTTACAACATGATCCGTTTCAACTTTTCGTTTCTAGATTCCTGTTCCTCCTGGGGAGACAAGTCATACTTCTTCAATAGATGAAAAAGTTCATTCAATGTTTCCTGCGAATTCCCTTTTTCAAGATATCGATCTAATGTTTGACTCAATTGTGTTGGTAAAAATGCCTTTTGGCTTTCAAATTTTAGCCTGACATCTTGTTGCGAATGATTAAGATTGCATTCACCCATTTAAAAATTCACCTCTTACTTGATTTTACCATTGTATTATAGAGATTACCTTGTCAATTCTTCATCCTGCTTATAGTAATCCTCTACCTTGATGAACTCCGGCGAGGTATGTGTGGCCATGATGCCATGATAACTGATATCCAACCCAAGTTCTTCTTCTTCTTCAGTCGATCTTATAGGCAGCCAAACATTTATAACTTTAAAAACAAGCCAGGTCACTGAAAAGCCCCAGATGCATAACACCACTAATCCTAATATTTGAACTCCGAGCAAATGCCATCCCCCGCCGGCAAACAGTCCGTTTTCAGTGGAGAAAAGCCCTACCGCTATCGTACCCCACATTCCTGATGCCGCATGAACAGGAAAGGCACCGACCGGATCATCGATTTTCCGGGCTTCCAACCAATTTGTCGCAGCTAACATCAACATTCCAGAAACTGCTCCAATCAGCAAAGCCGCCAGATCACTAACGAATGCACATCCAGCTGTAATCCCGACAAGACCAGCAAGTGAGCCATTGATGACGGAAGGTGCATCCGAGCGTCCATATCTAAACAGTGTATAAAGCAGGGTCACCGCTCCCCCTGATGCAGCTGAGAGCATCGTGACAATGGCAATATGTCCAATGCGGACATCTGTAGCTTGCAAGGTGCTTCCTGCATTAAATCCAAACCAGCCAAACCATAAAAGGAATGCCCCAACAGATGCCAATGGGAGATTACTCGGCAGCGAAATGGAGCTGGTCCCCCTTGAAGTGAATTTACCTGCTCTCGGCCCGATTACAATGGCAGCCGCAAGTGCTGAAAAACCGCCTAGTGCATGAATGACACCAGACCCTGCGAAGTCCTGCATGCCCAACCTGCTTAACCAGCCGCCACCCCATACCCAGTGACCGGCAATCGGATAGATGAATGCTGTCATCATTACGACAAAAATAAGATACGCCCGAAAATTGATCCTTTCCGCAACTGCTCCCGAAACGATGGAAATGACGGCGATGACGAATGCCCCTTGAAATAACCAATATGCGTCCATGGAAATCGTAAGGTCGATGTGCGACAAATCACCTTTCAGCAGAAAGCCACTTGCCCCGATGATTCCAAATACATCCATTCCATACATTAAGCCAAAACCAACGACGAAATAGCAAAGCGTTCCGATCGTTATATCGGCAAAAACCTTCATGATGATGTTCACATTATTTTTCGTACGGACGAACCCTGCCTCCAATAAGGCAAACCCGCCCTCCATCAATAGTATCATGGCTGCTGTCAGAACCACCCAAATCGTATCCAAGCCAGCGTTTAACGTTTCTAGAGTCATCTCGGCGTTCCCTCCGCTTTCTGCCAGGCCATTATTTCTTTAATGATGTCTGATGGTAAATTCATTTCCCTTTTTTCCGGTTCAGCCTCAAGTACACCAATCACCTCATTTAAAAAAGCGATCCGCTGTTTTATTTTCTCGATTTGTTTATATCTATCTTTCACATTCACCAAATGTTCAACCGCCTGGTGATGACTTGGGGCACGCCCTGTAAAAAAACGTTTAAATGGTGATAGGGATTGATACCAAGCTTCCTCAGCTCTTCGTTTTTGCTCATATTTATGAATTTTACCTTTGATCGATTCAATTTCCGACTCCTGTTTGCTTTTGTGGAATAGCAGTCCTTTTATTACTTCTTCAGATGAAATTTCAATAACAACCCTACTATATAAATCGTCCATAATATAAATGTCATATCACCTCACGTAATCACGTTATGTTTTCTACAATTATATTTAAAATTCTGAATTCGGTCAATGATTAAACAATAAAAACGATTCGTACAACGAAAAAGGAGGATTAAAACAATGAATTCTGCCTGTTTCCATTCCATTAATCAAACGTTTGATTAATAAGCTAGTCACTTGATTTCACTCATAGATATATTTGGAAGGTATAGATAATCATTTTTTCCCCACTCTAATAAGGCAGTTAAAAAATTAGGGGGTTCATATATGACAGTTATAAATGATGTCAAAACAACTATAGCAGGGTTAAAAAGCGCTCAAGCGAGCTTTGAAACCTTCGCCCTTTCTACAGATAATGAGCAAGCCAAACAATTGTATCAACAAGCTGCCCAACAAACACAATCGATTGTTGACAGCATCACTCCTCGCATTGAAGAGATTCAAAACGAGGAGCCTCAATATAAACAATGATCATTCATATAAAAAAGGTTGGTTAAAGCAACCAGCCTTTTTTATATCTTTCCAAACCAAGAATGAAATTTTCATTCCTTTTTCTATATCAAAAAATAATGTAGAACAGAATCTTTAAGCCAATCTCAAACTACCAAAGGGTTACATACCTGCCTTGAACTGATTCAGTACGGGTCGCGGAAGAAAAAGCTGTAATTCAAATCATGATCGACTGCCACTTAGAAATCATCATAGAAGCTCGTTTTGAGGATTACGATTGTCCTGGACCTCAGAAAGACTTTTAATGCCGAATGAAGTGATACGAGGATGCTAAATGATAAAAAGTAAAAGCTGACTGCTTTATCACCGGATTTTGTTTGACCGAATTGGCCGCTTTGTTACTTTCAGGTTGCGGTAATACCGCAGCCATTGAACACCGGGCCAAAGGTTTCCTTTTAGGTAATGGCTGTACTATATTCAAATTGGCTGAAGGATTTTTATGTTATTCCTTTGTTTTATCTTACTGACAATACTCATACAATGGGGTGGTTTAATAATGCTTACGGGGCATCGCACATGGGTGTTTGATCAAAAGCCTGTCATCGTCTCCACAGGAACCGTTGGCGGTCCATTTGAAGCAGACGGTTTGCTTGCGGATGATTTCGATCTTCTCCATTCCGATTTATGGATCAATCAAGATACCTATGAAAAAGCACATAAAGTCTTATTGGAAGAAGCGAGTACAAAAGCAATCGAGAAGGCGGGTCTACAAAAGGAACAGATACAATTTTTCCTTGGAGGCGACCTGATCAATCAAATAACCCCTACCAGTTTTGCCTGTCGAACACTAGGAACACCTTATCTCGGCTTATTTGGCGCCTGCTCCACCTCCATGGAGGGACTGGCTCTTGGTGCATACCTTGTCAATACCAAAGGAGCAGAGTACTTATTGACAGGAGCATCAAGTCATAACGCCGCAGTAGAAAAGCAATTTCGCTATCCAACTGAATACGGAGGGCAAAAACCTCCAACAGCCCAATGGACCGTTACGGGGGCTGGCGTGGCTTTATTAAGCAGTGCCGGGAAAGGCCCAAGGGTCACTTCAGCTACGATAGGCCGTGTCATCGACATGGGATTGACCGATCCTTTCAATATGGGCGGTGCCATGGCTCCGGCCGCTGTAGATACGATTGAAGCACATCTTAGAGAAAGAAACCTCGACCCATCCTATTATGATTTGATAGTGACCGGGGATTTAGGAAAGATCGGACATGAAGTTTCTCTGGCATTATTTAAAAAACATGGCACGCCGATTAAAGAAGAGCAATATAAAGATTGCGGTTTAATGATATACAGGGATGGTCAGCCGGTCCTGGCCGGGGCAAGTGGCCCTGGATGTTCCGCAACCGTCGTTTATGGTCATTTATTGAATCGCATGAAAAAAGGAGAAATAAAACGATTGCTCGTCGTGGCCACAGGTGCCTTGCTATCTCCTCTATCCTTTCAACAAAGCGAGACGATCCCATGCATCGCCCATGCCGTATCGATTGAATATGACGGAGAAACACAAAACTAAGGTTTGATGTTTGAACACACACACCTGCTCATACTGGGTAGAACATTTCTTGGCTGCGGAGGTTGTTTCCGTACCCTAGCGGAAAGCATCGATTGATCGGGTTGTTGCCGCTGGCATGTTTGAAGCAACCAGTGCCTGGTTAACAGCCGCTCATGGTTCCGAGTCATTATTCCAGACGACTTAAAAAGATAAGGAGGATGCTGCATGACGATAGCTTCCAATGTCAAACAATGTGTCTCTAGCTTAAAAGGAGTTGAAGCAGGCTTATCCAGCTTAGCACTCCGGACTCAAGATGATGAATCTAAACGGATTTTGCATGAAACGATGCTGGTGGTGAATGAAGTTAGGATGGATGTACAAACGCGCGTGGGCGAGTTAGAACGGGAAGAACCACAATATAAAGGTTTTTAATAACCATGATCAAGCAGGAGGTGTTTGGTAATGCCGGATTGGATAGAAATTCTTTTACGCTCATTTTTCTTTTTAATTGTTCTTTTTTTGATCACTAAAGTGTTAGGAAAAAAACAATTGTCCCAGCTTTCCTTTTTTGAATATGTAACGGGCATAACCATTGGTAATGTTGGGGCAGAATTAGCTACAAAAGTGGAGGGCAATATTATACATGGCGTACTGTCCATTCTCGTTTTTGCCATAGCACCCTTCATTGCAGGATTAATATCCTTGAAAAGTAAAACTTTTCGTGATCTTATTGAAGGAAAAGCATCGGTATTCATCAAAGATGGGAAAGTCATGGAAGATAATTTAAAAAAAGAGAAATATACCACCGATGAATTGCTGGGATTGCTCCGAAAAAAGGATGTCTTCGATATTTCTGAAGTTGAGTTTGCCTTATTGGAAGCCAATGGGGATTTTTCCGTAATGTTAAAGAAGCAAAATCAACCTGTAACACCTAAGGACCTTAACATGCCAGTGGCTGCAGTAAAGGAGCCACAAACCATCATCATGGACGGCCTTATACTTGATGAACCACTTTCCACGATAGGTCTGAACCGACATTGGCTTCATACTGAACTGGATAAGTTGGGGGTAATCCTCGATAATGTTTTTCTTGGTCAAGCCAATTCTAACGGAGAATTAACTGTGGATCTTTTTGATGATAAACTTAAAGTTCCTTCTCCTCAGGAAAAACCTCTTATGCTCGCGACCTTGAAAAAGTGCCAAGCGGACTTGGAGTTGTTTGCACTTGGAACTGAATCAAAAGAAGCTAAAGAGATGTTTAGCAAAAATAGCGAAAAGCTGCAAAAGGCAATAGATAACGTAGCCCATATCTTAAGGAACTGATTATATATTCATTCCCTCACTTTCATAAGCGATGTGACCAGTCCAATAATGACGATCGTCACACATGAAAAAAGAAAAATTTCGATACCTAAGGTGAATGCTGCAGCTGAAATGATTAGTGTATCTATGACGATAATCGCCAAAGCGATATCCATGGAGGTGGATTTAGAGATGATTTTGGCTAGCATATCCGTTCCCCCGCTGCTTGTCTCATATCGAAGCATGAGTCCTATGCCCATTCCTATGATGACACCGCCAATCAAAGAGCTTGTCAGTATTGAAATGGAAAAAACCTTTTTCAATGGATTAAGCCAGTCCATAAAAAGGGATGTTAAAAGCAATCCGTGAACGCTGCTATAGAAAAAAGGGCGTTCATAATACCAGGCATATAAAAATATAGGAATGCTAAGGACCAACATGGATAGTCCCGTTTGAAAACCAAAGAAATAATGAAGGATGAGTGCAATCCCAATTACGCCGCCATCTATTAAATGATGAGGAACCAAAAATCCATTAATTCCAATGCCCACCAAAAAGCTACCAACAATAACAGCCACCGCTTTTTGAAAATTAATAAAATCACCTTGCCTCCCAATCCATATATTTCTTAATATATGTCCAAGTAAGAGCGTCAAGAATAAACTTGCAAAAAAAAAATCCCCCTCCCTTTTCCTCAATTTAACTACGTGAAAAAGGTCCCGGTCATTTAGACCAGGACCCACAGTTTGTTGACAAAGGGGTCGGGAACTTATCTTTCTTCAAATATTCTCCCGAAACAACCTAACCCAAAGCAACCCTGCAACTCCTTTAGGCTGGTCTCCTTTCTAACTGTTGTAACTAAGTTGATTGGAGAGACTCCTGCGGGAAAAGCGCGCCTAGTGAAACCCCTCAGGCGCATGCCGAGGGACGACCACCCGCAGAGAGCGAGTGGGTGGATCGGAAGTCAATCCATATTGTACAAACATAAAAAATGCGGGCCCAGTCAATTAGACCGGGCCCACATTCAATCATTTCAACTCTAATAACACTACATTTTCAACATGTGTCGTCATTGGGAACATATCGACAGGCTGGATATCAACTGCTTTATATCCGCCTTCTTCCAAGATATGAAGATCACGTGCTAGAGTACCTGGGTTGCATGATACGTATACGACTTTGTTAGGCTTCATCTCGATGATCGTATTCAGAAGGGATTCTTCACAACCTTTGCGTGGCGGATCCACCACGATGACATCAGCAGTGTTGCCCTTTTGATACCATTCAGCAATAACGTTACCTGCATCGCCGACCATGAATTCTGCATTTGAGATTTCATTCAATTCAGCGTTGCGCCGTGCGTCTTCGATCGCTTCTTCGACCACTTCGACACCGATTACTTTTTTCGCTTTTTTAGCTAAAAATAAAGAGATGGTCCCAATGCCGCAATAGGCATCTATCACCGTTTCTTCACCAGTCAGCCCTGCATAGTCAAGAGCTTTATCATAAAGGACTTTCGTTTGATCTGGATTGATTTGGTAGAAGGATTTTGCCGATATCGCAAATTTCACATCACCGATCATATCATGGATCACTTCGTCGCCCCATAGCACAGTCATTTTATCGCCTAAGATAACATTGGTTTTCTTGGAATTCACGTTTTGAACGATGGATTTAACTTGTGGAAGCCGTTCAACGATTTCCTTCACGATGGTTTCGATGAAAGGGATACTTTTCGTTCTAGTAACAAGAACAATCATTAATTCCCCTGTTTGCTTGCCATAACGGGCCATGATGTGCCGCAATACACCTTTATGTGCCTCTTCACTGTAAGCGGGGATACCAAGTTTACCGAAAATCTCTTTAACGACTTGAACGGCTTCATTAATCACTTCATTTTGGATAATGCTTTCTTTCGTTTCAACGATTTCATGTGTCCGCGGTTTGAAGAACCCTGCTATTAGCTTGCCATCCTTTTCACCAACAGGCACTTGCGCTTTATTGCGATAATGGGTTGGATTCTCCATCCCGATGATCGGATGAACCTTCACATCCTCAAGTTTCCCAATGCGTGTCATCACTTCACGTACTTGCTTTTCCTTGAATTCCAACTGTCCTTCATAGCTCATATGCTGCAGCTGACAACCACCGTACTTATGGTAGTCTTCAGTCGTGACCTCAACCCGGTATGGACTGTTTTCGATAATCTCCATCAAGCGTCCGAAGCCATAACCCTTATTAGCCTTCATCACTTTGATTTTTGCTTTTTCACCTGGAAGGGCGCCCTGAACAAAGATCGGGTAGCCATCGACTTTAGCGACGCCAGCTCCTTCATGTGTTAAATCTTCAAATAAAACCTCTACTATATCATTTTTAGCAACTGGTGCTGTTTTTTTCATATCATCTTCTCTTTTCTTTTTTATGCTAGCCTGTATTTTACCACAATAGAGGCCTTGCCACAAAACCACTCACCAATTTACCCTGGTTTTCATAAAAATATAGTGGAAGGAATTACGGATTTTTCATAGTTCCATGAATAAAAGTTCAATAAAAAAAGAAAAATAAGGAAAAACAAAAGAGGTGAGGAAATGGGTTTATTTAACTCTATATCGGCCTGGAATGCTACAAGGATAGAAAAACATCGAGCGAGTATGGAGGAAAAAGGCCTCTGTCCGGATTGTTACGGACGTGGATACAGCTCCTTCGTACCTACGGAATATCATTTTTCCGATATACACGACTGTCCCGGCTGTAATGGCACCGGAGCTTACGCTGATTGGGCAGCCATGAATGGGCAGCAAATGTAATCGCATACAATGCCAAACTTCAAAGAACTAAAAAGGACCCCCTGTTAAACAGGAGGTTCTTCTATTTCCTTTACCATATAGCGAAATTCATGGCCGCTAATCGAAATGGTTTTCATTTCTATATATCCTAATCTGCCATAGAGACGATTCGCCGCTTCATTTTCATTTTCAACGACTAAAGAAATTCTTGGATACCCCTTATGTTTAGCGTATTCCTCCACATATTGAATCAGTGCACTGCCAATTCCTCTTCCTTGAAAATTCGGGTCAACGGACACGGTATCCAAATAAAAGTCTCTCATTTCCGCTTCCTTATCGAGCGTAACGCTTGGGTCTTTCATTTTCATCCTTAATTGTTTCACTATCGGTTCATCCAAGCTTTCGGCATCCTTGCCATGGTAAGCAATGATCAATCCAGATACTTGTCCATCATGTTCACTGACAAGCGTATTTTCATAGCTGACCCGATTCCCACTTTTCCTGAACAAATCGGCAAGAACGGAAAGTATTCTTTCTTCTTCCGTTTCACCTGTCAAAACCTCTGCAATTTCCTTAATCGCTAACCGGGTCAATATGGCTGCCTTGTCCGCATCCTCCGGTGTCGCTTTCCTGATATACATGTTGCAATTCTCCTTGCTTCATTAAACTGAAAAGGCCACCAGATTCAGTGGCCTATTCACCCTATTTATTTGCCGGATCATCCGGCAGTAGTCCTTGCGGGATGAATACATCAAAATGGCGGTACTGATTGACGAATTCAGCTGGGGCCATCCCGCCAAATTCCCCATCCAAATTAAGCATCATATCCTTTTTGGCCTGTACTTTAATTCGATTGGCTTTTTCATAAATGACGTTTTTATCATGGATATGCTCACCGCGCATTGCCAATGTTGCGACACGGACAATATCAGCCAGGTTTGCCTTTTTTAAAATAAGCAACGTGAACATACCATCATTCAGAGAGGCGTCAGGGGCCAGTTTCTCGAAGCCGCCGACCGAATTCGTGTTAGCCACCAAGAAAAGCATGATCTCCCCTTCAAAAAGCTTTCCATCATATTCAATAGAAACTTCCGTCGGCTTAATTGAAGGAAGCATTTCAATTCCTTTAATATAGTACGCTAGCTGACCGAGCATCGTTTTCAGCTTGATCGGCACGTCGTAGGTCAATTCGGTCAATCTGCCCCCGCCAGCAATATTGATAAAATACTTATCGTTCATTTTCCCGATATCGATCGGCATCGTATGCCCGCCGGCAATAATTTCGGCTGCCCCTTCGATCGACTTCGGTAAATGCAGCGCCCGCGCGAAATCATTGGTCGTTCCCGTCGGGATGATTCCTAGTTTCGGACGTTTCTCTGCAGTGGCCAGTCCATTAACAACCTCATAAATCGTACCGTCGCCCCCTGCTGCAATAACTACCTCATAGCCGCGTTCAATCGCTATCTTTGCCGCTTTCGTCGCATCCCCAGCACCGGTCGTCGCATGTGCAGAAGCTTCATAACCAGCTTCTTCAAGCTTCGCTAGCACACCTGGCAGGCTCTTCTTAATGGCTTCCCGGCCCGAAGTCGGGTTGTAAATCAACCTTGCTCTTTTCATTTCCCATCATCCTTATACATATTGATTCCATAATTTACATCTTAATCCTTCGTTACATGAAAAGCAATATTCGAAAAAAAGAGGACCGTATTTCGGTCCATATCTTTTGCATTTTACTAGAAATCTTATCAGGGAAAATTATAATGCTTTTTACAATTTTATTCTAGTAAATGATTTCAATCAGGGATATTGAACATTCACGTTAAATGTGTCGGTAACCGTTAATGTATGTTTCCCTTCACCAGTATTGAATATCCCATTCTTTTTTACAATACCTTCTTCATTTGTTTCTTGTTTCACTTCAGTCATCTTCCAGCCATTCTCAGGACCTTCAAGTTCCTCGGCCTCTCTGGCATCTATCTTGATATCACTATTATCCTGAAGGAATACACTTAGATTTCCGCTATCTTTCACACTCCAGTCATTCAAGAGCTTTCTAGGCTTCAAGACAAGATCGGTATTTTGACCGTCTATCTCCACTGCCAACTCAGCAGGGATTATAAGGGTGGCCTTAAGATTCATTGTACCACTGTCCAAAAGTCCATTTTGAATCGGCAAATCCTTGAAACTTATATAAAGCGTATCACCATTTCTCTCTACGAGTAAATAATCTTCCGCCTTCTTCAACAATGAATCAGCATCTTCCATTACCCGCTCACCATATGTTCCAAAAACGGAAACTTCTCCGTCATTACCACTTTCAATGGTCAATGGGTATGGGCCAGGGTCCAGGACAACTCTCTGTATGCCTTTTCCTGCCTTTTGATTGAAACCAGGCAAATTGACCGTTTTCTCTTCACTATTCACGGCAGCCCTAACTTGATCCATCAATCCGCTTGATGTAAGCAGAATTAAAACTATTCCCGTCGTTCCAAGCAATCCCACGAAAAGAATGCTAAGAATATCATACTTCACAAAAGAACTTTCTTTTCTGGAAAAATAAATATAGAAGAGAATCTCTGCACCCAAGATAATGAACAGCAACGGCCACCATGATAGCAGAATCGTCGTCAAATTCATATCCGCAATTTGAGAAACCAGTAAAACCAAACCCAAACCAACCAGTGAGATTCCCATTGAAATCGTTCCGACTCTCCATGTTCTCATTTTGTCTCCTCCTTGACGCTCCCTTTTTTACTTCCCGACAGCAATTTGATTCCTCCGCCTATTAGAAGGATGCATACAAGGCCTTTTTGAAAATAATCCCTAAACCAATATTCCAAGTTGCTTCCAATCCATTCATCTAAATGGGGAGCGATGGCCGGGACGATCATATTACTAGCCAAGAAATAGATTCCAATTCCCACCAAACCCAATCCTAACCATTTTTGATGATTGACCATTCCCGAAATGATGGGCGTATCTTCTACTGGACCCTCCTCCATTTTTGATGCTTTTTGCAATCCATCAAAAAAACTATAAAACCAGATAATCGGAATAAGGAAGAAGAAGAAACCCAACCGGAGTAAATCCAGTATGTAAATGGCGAATAAAAAGCCGGCCATCAATTGTATCCCACGTTTTTGCAGCCCCAAATATAAGTGACCTGCACCAGGGAAAATAGCGAATAAAGTCGCGACCGCTTTACTCTTCTTCCCGGATTCCCGTCTCTCCTCGAAATCTTCCAAAACGGTCCGATCGATAAGCTCCTCACCTCTTTGCTTTTTATTCAGCTGTTGAACAGAATCAAAAAAGCTGTAAATCCAGATAACAGGCAATAGTGCCAGGAATATTAACAGACCTTCCATTTGTGTCATCACACTGATGAATATCACCATGATGCCAAAGCCTAAAAAGCTGATGAGAAAAATGAGCCCACGGTTCATGAGGCCTAGCTGAAAATGCCCTAACCCAGGAACGAATGAAAGGATGATTACATAAAACCTTTCCGCTTCCGGCTGATTTGCCATTCCCTCCACATCCTCTTCACTTTTAGGATTCCTCAGTGAGGTGACCACCAAATCAAATATACTGATGAAATAAAACACCATTCCAATAACGGAAAATGCCAGAAACGCATCCGATTGACTGATTAACGAAAGAAAAAGACCTCCAAGCCCCAATCCAGCTGTGGCAAGAAAATAAAATAGCCCTTTATATTGCCTTCCTAGGTAAAAATGTCCGAAACCTGGCAGAAAGGATAATAAAAAAGCTAATACCGGACTTTTATTCATTTCTAAACCCCTCCTTATTTTTCTTTTCGATTGTATCCATCCAAGTAAATGTTTTATCAATAAGGTCCTCGGTCAAGGACTGCGTTTTCTTATCACTGCTTGATTCCACAGAATCCACGTATTCTGTCAATGATTGAAATACTCCGCCTGCCATTAATAAAATCGTAAATCCGGCCGCAATCAGGTAATGTCTTGTGATTGTCCGAAGTGACTTCTCTTTTCGATGTGGCCAAGAATCTTCAACAGAGCCGCCTTTCAATCGGCTAATCGAGTCCATGACCGGACCTGCAATATCAAATCCTTCAAGGTCCAGACTTGTTTCATCTTTTTCCATCGCTTCCATATAGACGGACAAACACTTGTCACAGGAGTATAGATGATTTTCATATTCAATTTTTAAAGCCTCTGGTATTTCATCTGCCAAATATGCAACCCATTGTGCCTCTGAAACATGATTCATGAAAAATCCTCCTCTTTCCAATGTTTTCTCATCCAATTTCTTGCCCGGTATAGCTTTACTTCCACAGATTTCACTTGAATCTTCTGTTCCTCTGCAATTTGCTTGAATGTCTTTTCCTTTATGTAATAGCCATATACAACGTCCCGATATCCCTCTGGAAGGTCATTCAGCTTCCGTAATACTTGCTTTCGCCTTTCATTCCGAAAAAATACTGCCTCGACATCATCCGTTAAGCCCAAATTAACTTCCGATGAATGTTCGTCCTGTAATTCTTCCTTTTGGCGTTCCCTCTTTCTCTTTAGATCGATTGCATGATTGACGGCAATTCGGGTAATCCAAGTTTTGAAGCCTTGGTTCTTATATTGAGGAAGAGAAGTGTATATTTTGATAAAGACTTCCTGGGTAACATCTTCTGCATCCTTTTGATTCCGCAAGACGGAATAGACGGTTCTATAAATCGTCTGTTTATAAGTTTCGATCAACATTCGGAATGCATGATCATTCCCAGCCCTTACCTTCTCTACTAACTCATCGGACACTTCTCTTCCCCCTTTCCTGATAAACATTCATGTAATAGACGACACAAAAAGGAGTTACCCCTACAGATAACTCAAAATTATTTTTCCGCTTATTATTTTTCTCAGTAAACTTTTTCCTTAATCAAGAGAAAACCGTACCACTTTAAAAGTGATACGGTCAATATTAACGTTTATTGATTTCTTCCACCAAAATTTTATTAACAAGTTGTGGATTGGCTTGTCCTTTTGTCGCTTTCATAATCTGCCCGACAAGGAAGCCGATTGCCTTTTGTTTACCCGCTTTAAAATCTTCAATGGATTGCGGGTTATTATTCAATGCTTCTTCAACGGCTGTACGCAATGCGCCTTCGTCGGAAATTTGGACTAGTCCCTTCTCCTTGACGATCGTTTCAGCATCCCCGCCGTTTTCAATCAATTCTTTGAAAACCTTTTTAGCGATTTTAGACGAAATCGTGCCATCTTCAATCAGCTTGATCATTCCAGCCAATGATTCAGCAGTCAATTTGACATCATGCAGCTCTTTGCCTTCTGCATTCAAGAAAGCGGAAACCTCACCCATGATCCAGTTAGATGCTAGTTTTGCATCGGCACCTGAAGCAACTGTCGCTTCAAAGAAATCCGCACTTTCTTTCGTTACCGTTAAAACGGCTGCATCATATTCAGGTAAGCCAAATTCTTCGACATAGCGTTTTTTCCGGGCATCCGGAAGTTCCGGGATTTCGGCAGCGATACGAGCTTTCCATTCTTCATCAATATGGATCGTCAATAAGTCCGGTTCCGGGAAATAACGGTAATCATCGGAGCCTTCCTTAATTCGCATTAGTACGGTTCTGCCTGTAGCTTCGTCGAACCGGCGAGTTTCCTGTTCGATTTTGCCGCCTTCATTCAAGATTTCCGCTTGTCGGATTTCTTCATGCTCCAACCCTTTGCGAACGAAGTTGAATGAATTCAAGTTTTTCAATTCGGTTTTCGTACCGAATTCCTTTTGGCCAACAGGTTTCAAGGAAATGTTAGCATCACAACGAAGTGAGCCTTCTTCCATTTTACAATCGGAAACGCCCGTGTATTGAATGATGGATTTCAGCTTTTCCAAATAAGCATACGCTTCTTCCGGGGAAGTGATATCCGGTTCGGATACGATTTCAACAAGAGGCGTACCTTGGCGGTTATAATCGCAAAGCGAATAGTTCCCTTTATGTGTCAGCTTTCCAGCATCCTCTTCCATATGAATGCGGGTAATGCCAATTTTCTTTTTCTTGCCGCCCACTTCGATTTCAATCCAACCATGTTCACCGATCGGTTGATCGAACTGTGAAATTTGGTATGCTTTAGGATTGTCCGGGTAAAAATAGTTTTTCCGGTCGAATTTCGTAACTTCCGCCACTTCGCAATTCAGGGCAATTGCAGCCTTCATTGCAAAATCAACAGCCTTTTTATTGACGACAGGCAATACACCTGGGTAGCCTAGGTCAATTACAGTCGTGTTACTATTTGGAGCGGCACCAAAATGATTTGGGCTCGCTGAGAAAATTTTAGAATCCGTTTTTAATTCTACGTGTACTTCTAGACCAATCACCGTTTCAAAGTCCATTATTTTCACCCCTTACAGCTTAGGAAATTGTTTATGAAAATCTGTTGCTTGCTCAAATGCGTGAGCCGCGCGGTAAATCGTGCTTTCATCAAAATGCTTCCCAATCATTTGCAGTCCAAGCGGAAGACCATTCGCTGCGAATCCACATGGCACGGATATACCCGGTACGCCAGCAAGATTGACTGGAATCGTCAAGATATCATTCGCATACATCGTTAATGGATCGTCGACTTTTTCACCAATTTTAAATGCAGGCGTAGGTGTAGTCGGCCCAACGATGACATCATATTTTTCAAAGACATCTTCAAAGTCTTTTTTGATTAATGTACGTACTTTTTGAGCCTTTTTATAATAAGCATCATAATAACCGGAACTTAAGGAGAACGTTCCAAGCATGATACGGCGTTTCACTTCGTCACCGAATCCTTCTGCACGGGTTTGCTTATACATTTCTATAAGAGTTTCTGCATTATCTGTCCGATGTCCGTAACGAACACCGTCAAAACGTGAAAGGTTAGCCGAGGCTTCCGATGAAGATAGAAGATAATAGGCAGCTAAAGCATATTTGGAATGCGGCAAGGAAACCTCTTCCCATTGAGCTCCAAGACCCTCTAGTACTTTTAACGCTTCAAGTACGGAATTACGTGCTTCTTCACCAACGCCTTCGCCAAGATATTCTTTAGGCACGGCTATTTTCAATCCTCTAACATCGCCTGTTAATGAATTCACAAAATTCGGCACGTCAACATTAGCAGAGGTCGAATCCATTGGATCTACTCCTGAGATCGCTTCAAGCAAATAAGCGTTATCTTCAACAGTTCTTGTAACCGGTCCGATTTGGTCCAATGAAGACGCAAATGCTACAAGGCCGAATCGGGAAACCCTTCCATATGTAGGTTTTAAGCCGACGACTCCACAATATGCCGCTGGTTGGCGGATCGATCCACCCGTATCGGAACCTAAAGAGAATAGGACTTCACCGGAAGCGACAGATGCAGCCGAACCACCCGAAGAACCGCCTGGCACATATTCCGTATTCCAAGGGTTGCGTGTTGCTTGAAATGCTGAGTTCTCATTGGAAGACCCCATCGCAAACTCATCCATATTCAATTTCCCGATCGTAACCGTTTCTGCCTTCTGTAGCTTTTGAACAACGGTTGCATCATAGATTGGATCAAAGTTCTCCAAAATTTTGCTCGCGCAAGTCGTACGCAAATTTTTAGTGACAATATTATCCTTCACTCCGATTGGCATACCAAATAAAGCGCCTTCGTTCTCGCCTTTTACCAATTGATCATCCAATCGTTTTGCTTGATTGCGGGCGTTTTCTTCATCAAGTGTCAAAAATGCCTTCACCTTGTCCTCTACCTGTCCGATTCGCTTGTACGATTCGTCAACAAGATCAGTGACACTTATCTCTTTCTTATGTAAGCGTTCATGAAGCTCAGAAACCTTTTGTTCGAACAACGACATCATTGTCCCTCCTTATTCAATTATTGATGGTACACGGATATATCCTTCTTTGCTATCCGGTGCATTTTTAACTACTTCTTCTACTGGCAATCCCGGTTTTGCGACATCTTCGCGCATAACATTCTTCATATCCAAAACGTGAGAAGTCGGGTTTACTTGATCCGTATCAAGCTCATTCAACTGCTCCGCGAATGAAATCATTTGGTCAAGCTGATGCTGAAACTGTTTTGCTTCTTCCTCCGTAATGGCCAAACGGGCCAAATGGGCAACGTGTTTAACTTGTTCCATAGAAATACGTGACATTCTCTTCACCTCCGAAAAAATATCCAAATCGACTGAATTTCGTCGCTTTTCTCCATATAATCATCGTTTAAATCATATCAAACTATTGCACAGTAAAGCAACAAGAGATACAATGTCGAAATTCAATTATTTCTTAAGGAAAAAGAGATATTTTCCGGGAAATATGAGAAAGTTGCCGGAATTTCCGGGGAAATGACAATTAGACTATTAAAATTCGACAAATGTTACCTTTTTTAAAGAACTTGTTCCCTAAGATGGAAGGGTTTACTTTCTATTATATATCTTTGTTCATTGTTAAAGATTAATTTGACAT
Source organism: Peribacillus sp. FSL M8-0224 (assembly GCF_038003055.1). Classification (NCBI taxonomy): domain Bacteria; kingdom Bacillati; phylum Bacillota; class Bacilli; order Caryophanales; family Bacillaceae; genus Peribacillus; species Peribacillus sp. FSL M8-0224. The sequence continues at coordinate 23,957 of NZ_JBBOOJ010000002.1, read as the reverse complement.
TCACAAGAAATACATTCCAGTCGAAAAAAAGGATGAAGCCGCTAAGCTTCATCCTTTTTTCATTCGTATATATGAACGGTTGGTTCGTCCTGATTCGCTTCACGGACTATGAGCGCTTCAGGTCCATTTACAGATGTAATGGATACCTGTACGGCAATATAGTTCGGGAAACGTTCCATTATGAGCCCAGCAACATATTGGGTAAAGCCTATCGCTTCCGAGTTCCCATAAAATTGAATGGGGATATCGATGTTCAGGCTTTGCAATTGATCATCCATATAGAACGCCCTGCCGATGACTCCATTAAAGTTAGGGAAGTATTCTTCGACATCTTCTTTAAAGTTCGTGAAAGTATTGACGTCATCACGGTATTTCTTTTCAGCAGCAGCAGAAGGAAATAGGAAATACTCTTCGTCCAAGTTCGTCCATTTCCCAATATTGTTCGAGTTTTTATCGATATTTGTATAGGAAATGAAATTCCCAGGGACTACTGAAGATTTTTCATTTTGCTCGAATAAGGCAATCGTAATCGGAACATTTTTCAGCTTATCCATATTACGCAGCCTTTTTAGGACTACTGCAGCAATTTTTTCCCCTTCTTGCTTTAGCTTTTTACTATCGATTTTATTTTCATAGGTGGCACCGAATGCCTCTTTTTGATAGTAATGCACTGAATTCAACGCAAGACCTATTACTACTCCGCCAAGGCTCACCGAATTATCTTTTGTTTTGACCAAGTAATTATGTTCTAAAATATGAGCAAGATAAATTGGATTTTCTTCATTCCGTTTATCAATGTCTCCTTTACCTGGATCAACCGGATTCAAGCCAAGGTTCTCAGAGGCCTTCATCTTCTTTTCTTTCAACTGACTATCGGTATATTTTCTGTTCAGCCAGGAAGATATCTTGGAACTATCTAGCATTTGCCCCTCTTGAAACAGGTAATCTTCCGGGTCGAATTGGGTTTGGGCCAACCGCATCAATCCATTTTCGAATTCTTCAATGTCATATCGGGTATTTAGATTGGATACGACCAAACCGCGTGCCTTTGATGGTTCAAAAGGTAGGATTGTTTGATAATATTCTTCCGAAATTTTATACTTCGGAATAATTGCCGTTTCTTTTTTGTCTTTGGAGTCTTGAACTACCTCTTGCTTATCCTCGAAACTAGGCGCACATCCAGCAAGAAGCAGTATAAGAATCATCCCCAAAATGGAGTGTTTCCTCATAGCTACACCTCTTATTTATTTAGTTCCTCAATCAGTCTCTCTTCATCCCATACCATGACGCCTAGGCTTTCGGCTTTTTCCAGTTTGGAACCGGCATCTTCACCAGCTACGACCAAATCGGTTTTCTTGCTTACACTTCCAGCAACATTAGCTCCTAGCGCCTCTAATTTCTCTTTAGCTTCGTTACGTGTTAACTGATGCAGTTTTCCCGTTAAAACGACTGTTTTACCGGCAAAAATGGAGTCGATATCTTCTATAGCAACAGCTCTTTGCCCTTTGAAAGTAAGATTCACACCGGCTGCATCCAACTCATTCAATAAAGCATGGACTTCTTCCAATTCAAAATAAGCTACGATGGAATCAGCCATCTTATCGCCTATTTCATTGATGGCCGTTAGTTCTTCACGGCTCGCCTTGCTTAAGGCTTCCATCGTTCCGAATTCCCTCGCAAGCGTCTTGGCAGCTTTTGAACCAACATGGCGAATGCCCAGCCCGAATAGTAATTTTTCCAACGAGTTGGCTTTCGAAGCTTCGATCGCTTGAAGAAGTTTAGTGACGGATTTATCCCCCATCCTTTCCAAAGCAATCAGTTGATCGTATGTAAGCTTATAAATATCAGCCACATCTTGTATGAGTTCTTCTTTAAATAACAAGCTAATCACTTTTTCACCAAGACTGTCTATATTCATAGCTGTACGGGAAACAAAGTGAATCAAGCCTTCCCGTATTTGTGCAGGACACTTCGGGTTGATGCAGCGTAAAGCAACCTCCCCGTCCAGCCGGACAAGTTCACTGCTGCACTCAGGGCACTCAGTCGGCATCTGAAACTCGACTTCTTCCCCTGTACGGCGCTCTGCCAGTACATTGACTACCTCTGGAATGATATCACCCGCTTTTTTCACAACCACTTGATCTCCGATTCTGATGTCCTTTTCACGGATTAAGTCTTCATTGTGAAGTGAAGCTCGCTGCACAGTCGTACCTGCTACCCGTACGGGATCCAAAACGGCAGTCGGGGTCAATACACCCGTACGGCCCACATTCAGCTCGATATCCCTTAGGGTTGTAATGACTTCTTCAGCTGGGAATTTATAAGCAATGGCCCATCGCGGACTTTTTGCAGTAAAACCTAATTCATCCTGCTGTTCAAGGGAATCCACCTTTACGACAATTCCATCAATATCATAGGCTAAGTTTGGACGTTGTTCCGTCCATTCTACTATATAGGCCAGTACTTCCTCTATATTCGAGCATGTTTTTCTTTCCCGGTTCGTCTTAAACCCGAGTCGATCCAATAAATCCAGACCCTCGCTATGGGAACGGACCCCCGTTTCCCCCAAATCGGCAATCGCATAAAGGAAAATATCCAAGTTCCGTTTCGCAGCAAGTTTCGGATCAAGCTGCCTTAACGAGCCGGCAGCGGCATTTCGCGGGTTTGCAAATGGTTCCTCACCGCGTTCTTCCTTAGCCTTGTTTAATGATTCGAATGATTTTTTTGGCATAAATGCCTCACCGCGCACTTCTATGGCGACCTGCTCCCGTAACTTCAATGGGATCGACTTGATCGTTTTCAAATTAGCGGTAATATCTTCACCGATCGTTCCGTCTCCACGGGTTGCCCCTCTTACGAAATATCCATTCTCATATTGAAGTGTGACGGCAAGTCCGTCAATTTTCAATTCACATACATAGGAAAAATTGTCACCTACAGATTGTCTGACCTTTCTGTCGAAATCCCGCAAGTCACTTTCGTTGAAGGCATTGCCTAAACTAAGCATCGGAGTGGTATGCTCCACCTTTTCAAACATATCCAAAATGGCGCCACCGACCCGTTGTGTCGGTGAGTCCGCCGTTTGCAGTTCCGGAAATTTCTCCTCATACCCAATAAGTTCACGTAGCAGCCGATCATATTCAGCATCAGGTACTGATGGCTGGTCCATCACATAATATTCATAGCTGTATTGGTTCAATAACGTTTGCAGTTCCAGAACTTTCTTCTCTGCAGCTTGTAAGTCCATACGTTCAATCCTTTCTAAAGAAGACTCCACCGCACTTCTGATAGAAGAGCGGTGTCTAAAGTCAGATATCCCTATTCTTTACCAGCAGGAGCATATTAATAGCTTATGCTTTTTCAACTGGTGCAAATTTCGCCAATAGGCGTTTGATGCCGATTGGACTTGGAAAGGCAATATCCAATTCCTTTCCTTCGCCTTCCCCTTTTACGCTCACCACGGTTCCTATACCCCATTTTTTATGGGAGGCACGGTCACCGACAGCCCAGCCGATTTCTTCACCGCCCGTTGCGGATGGTGCAGAAACAGCTTTTCCAAAGGCAGGCACTTTTCTTGTTGAAGCCGTTGAAGGAGACCCGGTTCTCGAAGAGCTGAAAGGCGTTTGCCTAGCTCTAGGAGCAGGTTTCGGTTTTAGGTCTTCGAGAAGTTCCTCTGGTATTTCACTGATGAAACGTGAAACGGGATTCATGCTCGTCCGTCCATACAATGTCCGCATTTGGGCATTGCTTATGAATAGTTCATTTTCGGCCCTTGTAATTCCCACATAAGCCAGACGGCGTTCTTCTTCCATCTCCTCTTCATCCATAAGCGAGCGGCTGTGAGGGAAAACCCCTTCTTCAAGGCCCAATAGAAAGACTACCGGATATTCAAGTCCCTTCGCTGAATGCAATGTCATCAACGTTACCGTATTTGTATTTTCTTCGGTATTCTCGTCAAGTTGGTCTATATCGGCAACCAACGCAAGGTCAGTCAAAAAGCCCACCAATGATTTGTCCTCGCTGTTATCTTCGAATGCTTTCGTAACAGATAAAAACTCATCTATATTTTCAAGCCGGCTTTGTGATTCAATCGTTTTTTCTGCCTGCAGCATCTCACGGTAACCGGTTTTCTCGATGACTTCCTCCACAAGTTCCGTCACGGATAAGTACTCCTGCTGATTTGTATAATTAGTGATCAGCGTATGGAATTCCCTTGCCGCTTTGGTGGCCTTCCCGCTTATCCCTGCCATTTCCACAGACTCCAGTGCTTTATATATGGAAACATCATATTGATCTGCATAATCTGCCACTTTGTCCATCGAAGTTGCACCAATTCCGCGTTTTGGCACATTGATTACACGGCGAAGGCTGATGTCATCATCAGGGTTCGCAATAAGTCGAAGATAGGCAAGTAAATCCTTAATCTCTTTACGGTCATAGAACTTAGTGCCCCCGACTATTGCATAATTAATATTGGATTTAAGCAGAACTTCCTCCATGACACGTGATTGTGCATTCGTTCTGTAAAGTATTGCTATATCTGAATACTTCCTGCTGCCGTCCTGAACTAACTCATTTATCTTTCCGGCTACGAATTGCGCTTCCCCTTGTTCATTGTCCGCACGGTAATAGAATATCTTATTGCCATCTGCATTCTCGGTCCAAAGATTTTTCGGCTTACGGTTTTGATTGTTATCGATGACCTTATTCGCTGCTGCAAGGATTTTTTTCGTCGAGCGGTAATTCTGTTCAAGGAAAATCATGTTGGCATTCGGATAATCTTTTTCAAATGAAAGGATATTCGCAATATCCGCACCGCGCCAACGATAGATCGATTGATCGGAATCCCCGACAACACAGAGATTACGGAAGCGTGAAGCCAATAATTTAACAAGCATGTATTGAGCCCTGTTCGTATCTTGGTACTCATCAACATGAATGTATTGAAATTTACGCTGATAATATTCAAGCACCTCAGGTACGAGCTGGAACAATTGAATCGTCATCATGATCAAATCATCGAAATCGAGCGCTGAATTTTTGCGCAGCCGTTTTTGATATTCCGTATAAACATCGGCCGTTACTTTAGTGAAGTAATCAGACGCCGTCTTCAGGTACTCTTCCGGCCCGACCAATTCATTTTTCGCTGAACTGATGCTGCCCAAAATGGCACGATAATCATATTTCTTTGTATCCATATTACGGTCTTTCATGATTTGTTTTATGACCGATTGCTGATCCGTCGTATCCAATATCGAGAAGTTCCTATTAAATCCGATACGGTCGATATCTCTTCGTAGAATGCGGACACACATCGAGTGGAAAGTCGAAATCCAGATATCTTCGGATGCACCGCCAAGTATGGCACGGATCCTCTCCTTCATCTCACGTGCCGCTTTGTTGGTGAACGTGATTGCAAGGATGTTCCAAGGCGCTATTTCCTTCTCGACCATCAAATAAGCTATTCGGTGAGTCAGCACACGCGTCTTTCCACTTCCTGCCCCAGCCATGATTAAAAGTGGACCATCTGTTGCTTTCACTGCTTTTTGTTGCTGTTCATTCAAACCAATTAATAATTTTTCCGCTAAATATTGCATTATCACACCACCTATACGAACATTCGTTTCTGTTTTAGTATACTATATTTCTTACATGTTTTCATTTAACTGCCGTAACTGTTGCAAGGGCCACTTTCAAATCTTCATAAATCACATTGCCGACAACGATGACATCCGCAATCTTGGACATCTCTTTGGCCTGTTCAACCGATTTTATCCCACCGCCATAGAATAGTATGGTATCTTCCAAACTCTCTTTGGCCGCTTCCACCATCTGGACATCGCCATAATCACCGCTGTATTCCAAATAAAAGATCGGCAGGTTGAACATCTTTTCCGCCATCATCGCGTATGCACCCACATCATCCATATCCAAATCAGTATTGGCTTTCGTCAATTGTGCCGCCTTGCACTCAGGGTTCAGGATACAGTACCCTTCAACGAAAATTTCATCCCAATTCAAAAGGTATCCGTATTCCTTGACTGCTTGCTGATGCAATTTCATCATCCAATCCGGGTTGGTGCTATTCAGGACACTCGGAATGAAATATAAATCAAACCCTGGCGTCACCGTTTCAACTGAAGAAATTTCCATCACACACGGGACCGTATATCGCCTGACACGTGCCATTAAATGAAGCACATTCTCAAGCGTGATACCATCCGTTCCCCCGACCATGATTGCATCAGTACCGGATTCACAGACTTTCTCAAGGGCCTCATCACTTATTTCTTTATTTGGATCGAGTTTGAAAACATGTTTCCACTCGCGAAAATCGTACATTATAATCCTCCATTCACACTTCCCATTACACCATTATAGCATTAAGATTTTTCATTAAAAAAGAGAAGTATCGATAAAATGTTATTACCAAATGGAACCTTTTAATCTAAAATCCAATATAACATGGATACGGCTGAAAGACAGCCGGCAATGAGCGTGCTGGACACAAAATAAAAAGCCGGGAAATGAATTCCCCAGCTTTTTATTATAATCGAAAGAATTATGATTCAGTTGTTTCCTCTACGTTATCCTTAATACGGTTCAGAGCCATGGAATAAGCATCATTTCCGTAGTTCAAGCAGCGTTTGACCCTGGAAATCGTAGCCGTGCTTGCACCTGTTTCCGTTTCGATTTTATGATAGGTTTTTCCTTCTTCAAGCATGCGGGCTACTTCAAGACGCTGTGCCAATGATGAAATTTCATTAACTGTGCATAGATCATCAAAAAATCGATAGCATTCGTCCAAATCACGCAAGGAAAGGATCGACTTGAACAGCTGATCCGTTTCTTTTCCTCTTAACTTATCAATTTGCATGTTACTCCCCCTCAATTTCATGGGTATCAAAATGAGACGTCTCCTACTAAACCAGGTTCATCCGGAATAATATTGATCCAAGTTTTCCCTGGAATCAACCCTACCTCTTTATCGTTTTTCACTGGTGTAATACGACCATCCTTATTCACCCATTCTACTTCATTCGCTTTTCCTTTTTGAAGTAAATAACCATTTCCGCCACTTTTCAAGTCGATTTTTCGACGCCCTTTGTCGTCGATCACTTGATGAGCAGCCTCAATGATCAATATATTATCCAGTAAAATAGGTTTATTCGATTTATGCTCGACTGTTTGCTCTCCATTCGAATAACGTTTATATTTCTCTTCCGTGGCCTCGTATTCATACTGTACATCATACTCGTCTGATCCGTAGGAAACCTCGGTTTTCAATGCCGGTTCCCCTTGAAGTCCAGCTGCCTCTTCCTTTGTAAGGAAAGCATAAGGCTCCGGTGCACCATTCAACTCATAACCCTTTTCCTTTGCACCTTTTTCGATATCCTCAAAGGAGGTGTAGGAATTATGCGGTGCTTTTCGATCTGCCGAACGTTGAAACAAAGTACCATCATAATATAATCCGTTCAAGTTATCAATATACCCTCTGTCCAGCATGGTCTTTGCCTCGGGGCTATACCCATGACAGACATAGATGCAATCAAGGCCTTTAGCCAATTCGATATAATAGTCCCTTGCACTCCGAATCGGACCGATTTGACTAGGCATTTCACTTTGGAAGATAGCTAAAAATCTGGTTATGTCACCTTCTGCGAGCATTTCGTAAACCATATCGGCTTCTGAGAGACCCGATTGCTGGCGTGCTTCCGGATGATTATTAATCATCACTGCTGCAGCCCTTCGCTCACTGCCTGCTTCGGTGGCCATACCTGTAAGTGGAAACTCATTGGAAGGTTCATTTTTCACATCTGTATTTTTGATGACAGCTTGGTCTTTCGGCTTACTGTCATCCGATGCAGGATCCTCTTTCGTCGAACAGCCTGCCAGCAGTAAAATAGCAATAACGATGAAAAGAACTCTCTTAAAATTCATCTTTCCACTCCTCTGATTTATTAGCCATTTCTTCTCTTATATTTTAACGCATTATAGTGGGAAAGAGTATAGTTTTATTCATTACATCATATACTCCTCGCTGGGTCAGCCTTATATATGGCAGATGGGTTGTCGAAAAGAATGAAAGGGTATACACAGGATCGGCGAAGCGATAACCTCTCTCCCGCAGCAAATGTTTCAATTCATTTTCTTCTTTTATCAATTCAGGAACCTCCTTGGTCGACATGACTCCCTTTAATTTCAGAGGAAGTTCATGAATCACCTTGCCTTGTTCCGTCAAAATGATTCCACCGCCAATTTCCTTCAGCCGGTTAAATGCCAAATGCATATCCTTTTTCCTTTTACCGATCAGTATGATATCACCTGTATTTGTATAAGAGCCAGCAAAGCCACACAATTTGTCCGCAAACCCTTTTAATATCGTATTGATGCGCCATTTCCCTTCCCGGTCGATTAGCATGAAAAAGCATTCATCATCCTCAAAGTTCAGTTCTTCATGCCCAACATCATTGGCAAGGGAGTACGGTTTCGTAATTACATTATTAACCAATTCTATCCCGAACGGCATGGAAAATTCAAAATCTTCCTTTAAACTGAGATCCCAATCAAGATCGAGCGGTTTAAAATCGAAATCACTCCATTCGATTTCCTGTTTATCCGGAATGATCTCACCATCCCTTTTCACCCATTTCCCTTTCGCCATTACCGAAACTGGTGCGGGTTCCTTTACATCGGTCAGGAAGTTGATGTTCGCCACCCTCCCTGTGGCAATATTGCCATGAAGGTATTCAATGTTATAATATCGTGCGATGTTGATGGTCGCCATATTGTAGGCATCGATGACCGGAACGCCATGCTCTATCGCTATTTTGATCAAGCAGTCTATGAAACCACCTTCATAAAAGGACGGCGGTGATCCATCTGTCGTATAAAAGAATTTGTCATAATGATCAATGCCCAGTTCATGGATTTCCTGTATCAGCTTTGGTAAATCCGGACGGATCGAAGAATGTCTTAACGATACATAATAGCCCTGCAGCAAGCGTGACATGACTTCATCACCTGTCATTGCCTCATGATCACAATCGGCGCCGAACAAGGTCATTTTTGCTAAAGTCTTCTCTGAAGCACCTGGAAAGTGTCCTTCTATTTTCTTCCTCATTCGCTTGGCTTCCTGAATCCAGTGCAACATCATGTCATCCCCATCGAGAAGCTTCGGCCATCCAGTTAGTTCCCCGCCCTGTAATACGGCATCATGCTCCAGCCATGACTTGACGGCCCCATGGGAAAAGACCATATCTTCATCGATCAATTCCGTTTGTCCGTCAAAACGGCTCCACCAATACATTGTTACAGGAATGTTACGTAATTCTTTCAAAAGAGAAAACGCTTTCTTTTTATCTAACTGCAATAGAAACGGCAAGTTATCATTGATCAATGTCGTTGTGCCAAAATGAGATGCATAACGTGAAAAAGAAAGGGGATTATATAATTGAGAAGGGTGTGAATGCGGCTCAATATAACCCGGGACCAAGTACTGGTTTGTACAGTCGACCATTTCACAGCGGTCTATATTATCAGGAAGCTTATCGCCAACATATATGATGCGATCTTCATATATCCATATATTCGCTTTTACCCATTTTCGTAAAGCCTGATTTAAATAAGTCGTATTTTTTAGCAGAATGTGTGGTGCCCTATTGCCATCCAGCACATCTATATGTTCTCTTAGATGTTTATTTTTCCATCTATAGCGCTGTTCAAGCATAAACATTCCCCCATAAGTTATTAGAAACAGTGTATGAAAAAAACCATTTTCAATCCAATTTTATTTCATAGTAACATACTTGCCCCATTAGAACAGTAATGTTATCCAGATTATTGTTAAATTTTTGTGAAGGGATGGATTTTATATGAAGTTTAAACAAAATATCAGTATAATAAATGCTTTAATGCGAATTACTTGTGGTTTTACATTTCTAACATGGGCTACGGCTAAAATGGTGAAAAAACCATGGAAAAACCAATCTTATATAATCGTGGCCATGCTTTCCGCCATGAAAATAGGTGAAGGAATCCTCCGTTATTGTCCTGTCGTCGATGCGATGGAAAACGGACAAAACTTGATGACAAAAGGACCAAAACAGGAAAATGAATCGAATCAATCTAATTCATATTAAGTCTTATAGAAGAAGCTGACTCCGCTTAGAGTCAGCTTCTTTATATTATGATGAAAAATTGTATTTTATTGCTCGGTAGCCAATATCCGTTCGCCAAAATAAACCGTCTTTCTCAATATGCCCTAACTCTTTATATACTTCAGCTTGCGCAGAGGCCAAATCCTTCCCTTTTGCAGCAACCAGAAGTACACGTCCGCCATTCGAGATGAAGTTCCCTTCATTATTGAGAGCCGTTCCAGCATGATAAACATGGGCTTTCGGATCAATCTTTTCCAAGCCTTTAATGATAGATCCCTTTTTATATTCCCCTGGATATCCATCAGCTGCGACGACCACTCCGAGCACGGCTTCTTCATGCCATTCAAGTTGTAAATCCTCTCCAGAAAGAACCGCTTCAAGCGTATCTACGAAGTCTGTCTTTAGACGAGGTAAAACGACTTGCGTTTCCGGATCGCCAAAACGGGCATTGAACTCAATGACTTTTGTGCCTTTTTCAGTGGCGATCAACCCGGCATATAATATTCCTGTAAAACTCCGATTCTCAGAAATCATTGCATTTACCGTGGGTTTAAGAATCGTTTCGACTGCAGTCTGGATCATTTCATCGGATATTTGCGGCACCGGTGAATATGCACCCATTCCACCTGTGTTCGGACCCTGATCTCCATCAAAAACCCGCTTATGATCTTGAGCAATGACCATCGGATACACTTTTTCCCCATTAACGAATGCCATCAATGAAAATTCCTCGCCATCAAGGAATTCCTCAATAACGACTTTGGCAGATGCTTCCCCGAACTTTGCTCCGACTAGCATATCATGGATGGCGTCTAACGCCTCTTCCATCGTCATAGCAACTACGACACCTTTTCCTGCTGCCAAACCATCCGCTTTTATGACAATGGGGGCACCCATTTTTTCGATATATGCTTTTGCTGAATCATAATCAGAAAATGTTTCATATTCCGCTGTCGGAATGCTGTAGTTCTTCATTAAATCTTTAGCAAAGGATTTACTTCCCTCGATGACTGCAGCACGGCCATTAGGGCCAAATACCTGTAATCCTGCCTCCGTAAAATCATCTGCAAGTCCATTCAGCAATGGGGTTTCGGGCCCGATCACCGTTAATGAAACAGCATTCTTCTTTGCAAAGGCAACCAAATCCCCATGATTGTTTTCATCAATTGGTACAAGAGTCGCTACATCGGTCATCCCTGGATTTCCCGGTGCTGCAAAAACGGTCCCAACTCGTTTACTTTCAAATAGTTTGCGGGCTATGGCATGCTCCCTGCCGCCCCGGCCAATTACTAGTACATTCATTATCGCACCTCATTTTTGATTAATGTTTAAAGTGACGAATTCCTGTAAACACCATCGTAATCCCATATTCATCAGCTTTCTTGATTGAATCTTCGTCTTTAACAGATCCACCAGGCTGAATGATTGCCGTGACGCCCGCTTTCGCTGCCGCTTCTACAGTATCATCCATCGGGAAGAAAGCATCTGATGCCAATGCACTTCCTGTTGCTCTTTCCCCAGCTTGTTCCAAAGCAATTTTTGCAGCTCCCACGCGGTTCATTTGTCCTGCGCCAACACCTAATGTCATTTGATCATTACAAACCACAATTGCATTCGACTTGACATGTTTCACGATTTTCCAGCCAAGTTCCATGGCTTTCCACTCTTCAGGGGTAGGCTCACGTTTCGTTGCCACTTTTACCTCTGCATCCTTTAAGCTATGTGCATCCTGATCTTGAATAAGCAATCCGCCTTCAATGGATGTCAATTTACGTTCAGGCTTTTTAACCGCGTCGAAATCGATCGTTAATAAACGCAGGTTTTTCTTGCTTGTCAATACTTCCACTGCCTCTTGTGTAAACCCAGGTGCAATGATGATTTCAAGGAAGATTTCATGAAGCTTTTCCGCAGTTGCCTTATCAACTTCACGGTTCAAAGCGATGATCCCACCGAAAATGGAAGTGGCATCTGCCTCATATGCTTTTTCATATGCTTCCAAAATGGTCGCACCGACACCGACGCCGCACGGATTCATATGTTTGACTGCAACTGCAGCCGGCTCATTGAATTCTTTAACGATTTGAAGTGCTGCATCAGCATCATTAATGTTGTTGTAGGAAAGTTCTTTTCCATGTAATTGATTCGCTTCTGCAATTGAGAAAACGGAACCAAGCGGTTTTTTATAGAATGCGGCTTTTTGATGTGGATTTTCCCCATAACGAAGCGACTGTTTCAATTCATAGGTAACAGTCAATGATTCAGGATTTTCTTCATCGGCAAGCTCTGTCATATACTCTGAAATAACGGCATCATATGCTGCTGTATGACGGAAAACTTTTGCTGCCAGGCGGCGATTCGTGGTTTTTGATACCCCGCCGTTTTGTTTCAGCTCAGCCAATACGGTAGGATAATCATTGGAATCAACGATAACAGTCACATATTCGTGGTTTTTAGCAGAAGAACGAAGCATTGTCGGTCCACCGATATCGATGTTTTCAATAGCATCTTCCACAGTGACTTCCGGTTTGGAAATAGTCGCCTGGAATGGATATAGGTTCACACAGACAAGTTGAATGGGTTCAATATTATGTTCCGCAAGCTGTGCTGCGTGATTTTTGTCATCATGTTTTGCCAACACTGCTCCATGGACATTCGGGTGAAGCGTTTTAACACGTCCATCCAATATTTCAGGGAAACCGGTGACGTCACTGATTCCAATTACCTCAATACCATTATCCTGCAGCGTTTTTTTGGTACCGCCTGTAGAAATGATTTCAAAACCTGCTTCAATTAATCCTTGAGCAAATTCTACGATACCTGTTTTATCCGATACACTAATTAATGCACGTTTCTTCATGTTATGTTGGTCCCTCCATTAAGTAAGTTTCTTGTGGCATAGCTCCTGCAAAACTGACGGATACAGGTCATGCTCCATTTCCTGAATCCTTTTTTGAAGGATGTCTTTCGTATCCCCCTCAAGAATCGGCACTGCTTTTTGGGCAATGACCGGTCCTGTGTCCATTCCATCATCCACATAATGAACCGTTACCCCCGTTTCCTTCACTCCGGCGTCAAAAGCCTGGCCAATTGCATCCTTGCCTGGAAAACTAGGCAGAAGTGAAGGGTGGATATTCACGATCCTCTGTGAATACTTTTGTAATAATGTCGGTCCGATCAAACGCATATAACCAGCCAGAATGATGAATTCTATCTCATACTGGCGAAGTTTTTCCAGGATTTCCGATTCATATTCAGTCTTGTTGGAGTAATTCTTTGCTGAAAAGGAGAAAGAGTCAATATTCTCAAGCTTGGCTCTCTCAAGCACATATGCGTCTTCACGATCGCATACGACAAGACAGATTTCCGCCTTCAACTTTCCACTTTTTATTGCTTCAGCAATTGATTGAAAATTACTACCGTTACCTGATGCAAAGACAGCAAGGCGTTTCATTATTTGAACGACACTCCATTTCCATCCACAACCGTCCCAATAACTGAGGCTTCTTCACCACAAGACCGTAGGTGGGCTAGCACATCGGATGCCACTTCTTTTTTCACGATAGCCGTCATTCCAACTCCCATATTGAAGATATTGAACATTTCCTCTTTTACAAGGTTCCCTTTTTCTTCAAGGAATGAGAATATAGTTGGAATTTCCCAGCTTCCAAGCTCGATTTCAACACCGCATCCTTCAGGAAGAATACGCGGAATATTCTCGATGAATCCTCCACCGGTGATATGGGCAAGACCATTAACCTCAAATTTTTCCAACGTCGATAAAACGGACTTCACATAGATTTTCGTCGGTTTTAATAATTCCTCACCCAACTTGCAATCCAGTTCCGGTACGAAGTCATGAAGCCCCATGCCTGAGTCTTCAAGAAGGATCTTACGAACAAGGGAATACCCATTACTGTGGATGCCGCTTGAAGCGAGTCCAATAACGACATCACCAGCCGAGATCGCTTCACCAGTAATCAGACGTGATTTTTCAACGGCACCTACAGTAAAACCTGCCACATCGTATTCTTCCGTCTCATACATGCCCGGCATTTCTGCCGTTTCTCCGCCGATTAAAGCACAGCCCGCCTGCTCACAGCCATCTGCAATTCCTTTGACGATCATTTCAATTCGTTCAGGATCTGCTTTACCGCAGGCAATATAATCTAAAAAGTATAAAGGTGCAGCACCTTGAACGACAACATCATTGACGCACATAGCTACACAATCCACTCCAATTGTATCGTGTTTATCCATCATGAACGCTAACAAAAGTTTTGTACCCACTCCATCCGTACCAGAAATGAGCACAGGTTCTTTAAGGTTCAAGGAAGATAAGTCAAACATGCCGCCGAAACCGCCCAGACCATTCATTACTTCCGGACGAAATGTGCGCTTTACATGTTTTTTCATTCGATTTACCGCTTCATAACCAGCCTCAATATCCACACCAGCCTGTTTATATGCATTAGCCATTTGAAATCCTCCTCCGAAAATCAATCATCATTGCCGACTTGATTAACATTTTGTTTTTTCTCGTTCGTATTCAAAAATTTCAGTCGGATAATTTCCGGTGAAACAAGCTAGGCATGAACCGCGCGTTTCTCCAGGAAACGGTCGTCCAATTGCTTCGACCATACCTTCGACACTTAAAAAAGTTAAGGAATCAGCTTCAATGATTTCCCTTATTTCCTCCACCGATTTTGAGCTTGCAATCAGTTCTTCCTTTTTAGACGTGTCTATGCCATAAAAACATGGATTCTTGATCGGTGGTGAGCTGATTACTACATGCACTTCTTTCGCTCCGGCATCTTTTAACATGCGGACAATCCTTCTGCTCGTTGTCCCACGGACGATTGAATCATCAACCATTATGACCCGCTTGCCTTCCACTACCCCTCTAACAGGTGATAGTTTCATCTTTACGCCTTGTTCACGCAGACTTTGTGATGGCTGAATGAAAGTCCGTCCAACATAACGATTCTTTATTAAGCCCATTTCATAAGGAATGCCTGCAGCTTCAGCATAGCCAATCGCTGCCGAGATGCTGGAATCAGGTACACCTGTAACTACGTCTGCTTCAATTTTGGTTTCGAGTGCCATTTGCTTACCAAGGTTTTTCCGTGCCGTATGAACATTGATACCATCAATGTTGCTATCCGGACGGGAAAAATACACGTACTCCATCGTGCACATTGCCTGTTGGCTGGAAAGCGAAAAGTATTCGGATGTGATTCCCTCATCATTAATGACAACGAGTTCACCCGGCTCAATATCGCGGATGAATTCTGCACCTACAATATCAAGTGCACATGTTTCAGATGCAGCGAAATATGCATCGCCTATTTTCCCCAAGGAAAGTGGACGGAAGCCATGCGGATCTCTTGCCATGATCATTTGGGTTTCGGTCATGATGACAAAGGCATAGGCTCCCTTTAGCATACTTAAACTGTTCTTCACGGAATCTCTTACATCCGAGTAGCCGGAGCGTTTAATCAGATGTGCCAGAACTTCCGTATCAGAGGTCGTTTGAAAAATGCTTCCTTGTCCTTCAAGCTGTGCTTTTAATTGATGGGCATTGACGATATTCCCATTATGGGCAAGTGCCAGCCCTCCTGTATGAGAATTGAACAGGAAAGGCTGAACATTTTGATACCCGCCGCCGCCTGCCGTTGTATAACGGACATGGCCTATTGCCGCTTTACCGCTACCGGAAAGTGCCTGCATTTTTTCCGCAGTGAATATCTCTGTGACAAGTCCTTCGCCCTTAGAGATGGACATCTGCTCACCATCCGTCACGACGATGCCCGCTCCCTCTTGACCACGATGTTGCAAGCTATGCAAACCGTAGTAAGCAAGCTGCGCTGCATCGGGATGTCCCCAGACTCCAACAACACCACACTCTTCGTTTAGGCTTCTTATTTCAGCAAGCATGGTATGGCTCCCTTCCAAGCTGTTTGTAAATCTTCAACGTCCGCTTCCAATACTTTGCTATCACTTGTTGCCACGACTAATTTATTATCAGCCGTTACTGAGCCTATGCAAATCGCATCTTCAACAAGAGCTTCAAATGCCGCTTGGTTTTGAGGACTGATGGACAGTAAGAATCGTGATTGCGTTTCACTGAATAATTCAGATACCGGTTCACCGGATATATTCACTTTAGCCCCAAGTTTACTAGCCGAGAATAAAGATTCAGCTAAAGCCACTGCCAAACCGCCTTCCGAAAGATCATGGGCAGATGCAACAAGTCCTTTTTGGATTGCAGTCAGAATTTGCTGCTGACGTTTTTGTTCAAGGTCCAAATCAAGTTCTGGAGCGCGTCCAAAGATTTTACCCTCGAGCATTTTCTGTAATTCACTGCCTCCGAATTCCACTTTCGCTTCACCGACCACGTAAATCAAATCGGATTCATTTTTAAATGTTTGTGTTGTGATGTGCTTAAGGTCATTGACTAGACCAACCATTCCAACCACAGGCGTCGGATAAATCGCTTCACCATTCGTTTCATTATAAAGGGAAACATTTCCGCCGATTACAGGAGTACTTAAGCTTCTGCAAGCTTCACTCATACCGTCTGCCGCTTTTTCCAGTTGCCAGAATATTTCTGGTTTTTCTGGATTCCCAAAATTCAAGCAATCCGTGATCGCTAAAGGTTCCGCACCCGAGCAAATGATGTTACGGGCTGCTTCAGCCACAGCGATTTTGCCGCCTGTTTCAGGATCTAAATAAATAAAGCGGGAGTTGCAATCCGTCGTCATGGCAAGGGCTTTATTCGTACCACGTACACGCACTACCGCCGCATCCGATCCAGGTGAGACGACTGTATTCGTGCGGACCATGTAATCATACTGGTCGTAGACCCATTCCTTACTCGAAATTGTCGGTTGCTTCAATAGGGATACCAATGTTTCTTTATAATCTTCAATGACTGGCACTTCTGCCGTCATGCTTTGGAAGTCACGGAAATATTGCGGTTCTGCAGATGGCTTGTGATAAATAGGAGCTTCTTCAGCCAATGCATCAACCGGAACCTCAGCAACGATTTCACCTTGATGGGAAAGTGTTAGATTTTTATCATCCGTTACTTCACCAACAGCAACCGCTTCTAGGTCATATTTCGTAAACAAGTCGACGATTTCCTGTTCGCGTCCTTTAGTGACAACGATCAGCATCCGCTCTTGTGATTCAGAAAGCATCATTTCATAAGCTGTCATTCCCGTTTCACGCTGCGGTACCAAATCCAGGTTCATTTTTATTCCTGAGCCAGCTTTACTCGCCATCTCGGCAGATGAGCTTGTAAGACCTGCAGCTCCCATATCCTGAATGCCAACAAGGGCATCATTTTGAATCAATTCAAGGCATGCTTCCAAAAGCAGTTTCTCCATGAATGGATCGCCTACTTGTACGGCAGGCCGTTTCTCTTCCGAAGACTCTGATAGCTCTTCAGATGCAAATGTTGCTCCATGAATGCCATCACGTCCAGTTTTGGCACCCACATACATCACTGTGTTGCCCACTCCATGCGCTTGGCCCTTTTTAATGTCCTTATGATCGATCAAACCGACACACATTGCATTGACAAGAGGATTTCCTTCATACGATGGATCAAATTGAATTTCTCCGCCGACAGTTGGAATTCCGATACAATTCCCGTATCCTGCAATCCCTGCTACCACTTCTTTAAATAAATATTTCACGCGATCATTGTCTAGCTCACCGAAGCGAAGTGAGTTCAACATCGCGATCGGACGGGCTCCCATGGAGAAAACATCACGGATAATTCCGCCGACACCGGTAGCAGCACCTTGATAAGGCTCTATTGCCGAAGGGTGGTTATGACTTTCAATTTTAAAAACGACAGCCTGATCGTCACCGATATCAACTATACCTGCTCCTTCACCAGGACCTTGTAGCACTTTCTCCCCTGTAATCGGGAATTTCCTTAAGATGGGTTTTGAATTTTTGTAGGAACAATGCTCTGACCACATAACCGAAAACAAACCAGTTTCCGTATAATTCGGCAGTCTGCCTAAGATTTTCTCCACCATTGCAAATTCATCATCGGATAGTCCCATTGTTGCGTACAATCGATCCGATTTAATTTTTTCCGGACTTGGTTCAAGCTGTAATAACATGTGATTCCCTCCAGTTTTTTACGATGGATTGAAAAATCTTTAAGCCGTCTTTACTGCCAAGCAGCGAATCAACAGCACGTTCGGGATGAGGCATCATTCCGAGGACATTTCCTTGTTCATTTGTAATTCCCGCTATTTGCTCCAAGCTTCCGTTTGGATTTTCACCATCATACGTGAACAAGATGCGGTTATTTTGTTTTAATTCAGCCAATGTTTCATCATCGCAGTAGTAATTCCCTTCACCATGTGCCACAGGGATCGTAATCGTTTCATTTAATTCATATCCTGTCGTGAACATCGATTGGTTATTTTCAACCTTCAGTCCTACATTGCGGCAAATGAATTTCAAGCCTTCATTACGGCGCATCGCTCCAGGTAAAAGTCCTGCTTCAAGTAAAATCTGAAAACCATTGCAGACACCCAAGACAGGCTTTCCTGCTTGTGCCGCTTTTACGACTTCAGCCATTACATTCGAAAAGCGTGCAATTGCTCCAGAGCGTAAATAGTCTCCATAAGAGAAACCTCCAGGAAGGAGAATCCCATCATACTGATCTAGATTGTCTGTAGAGTGCCAAACATACTCCACTTCTTCCCCCAGTGCATCCTTTATCGCATGGTACATATCGACATCACAATTGGAGCCAGGGAAAACTATGACAGCAAATTTCATTGGGTGATAACCTCCTCAACATCATAACGGTAAGCTTCAATTACCGTATTGGCCAATAGTTTTTCACACATTTCCTTCACAAGTTGATCTAAATCACGATCCGTATCCTTAATTGTAAGTTCAATGTATTTCCCCACTCGAACATCACTAACTTCGTTATATGTCAAGCTATGAAGTGATTGTTGCACTGCTGCTCCCTGTGGATCTAATACACTTTCGCGTAGTGTGATATATACCTTAACCTTATACATGTTGAGTGCCCTCCAACTTTGCTAGTATTTTTTCGTAAGCATCTGTTAAACTTCCTAAATCACGGCGGAATACATCTTTGTCTAATTTTTCGTTCGTGTTAATATCCCATAATCGGCAGGTATCAGGTGAAATTTCATCTGCCAGCAGAATGTCTCCATTCGGGGTTTTGCCGAACTCTAATTTAAAATCAATCAATTTAATGTCCAACTCTTTAAAGAAAGACGTTAAGACGATACTGATTTCTTGTGCCTTTTCTTTTAAAATCGCTACATCTTCCTTGCTTGCAAGTTCCAATTCTTCAATATGGTCTTCCGTTAACAGAGGATCGCCGAGCTCGTCGTCTTTATAGTAAAACTCAATCAGCGTTTTCTTGAGCGGCTGGCCTTCTTCAATGCCAGTCCTTTTAGAAAAACTGCCGGCAGCCGTATTTCTGACAACGACTTCTAGCGGAATGATGGATACCCTTTTGACTAGCTGCTCCCGTTCGGAAAGCATTTCAATAAAATGGGACGGGATATTCTCTTGGGCAAGCTTTGAAAATAGTAAGCTAGTAATTTGATTATTCAACTTACCTTTTCCTGCAATCTCTGACTTCTTCTCACCATTGAATGCTGTTGCCGAATCCTTGTATTCCACCCATACTATTTCACTGTTGTCCGTTGCAAAAATCTGTTTCGCTTTTCCTTCATACAACAATTCTCGTTTTTCCATCTGTCCAGACCCCCACATTGTGAATATTATGAATCTTCCTGCCATTGATCAGGCTTGGCAAACATATCACCATTAAAGGTGCCATGTTTGCCGCCTTCACTTTTATAAACCTAAACGATCAAAGATTACATCAACATTTTTCAGGTGATGTGTAGGATCGAAACAATCATCAAGTTCTTCTTTCGTAAGCAAGCTTGTGATTTTATCATCCTTTTCGATCAGGCTTCTGAATGGAACCTGAAGCTCCCATGCTTCCATCGCTTTCGGCTGAACCGTATCATAAGCTTCTTCACGGACAAGTCCTTTATCGATAAGGGATAGCAGCACACGTTGTGAGAAAATCAATCCCAGCGTACGGTCCATATTGCGTTTCATATTTTCTGGATAAACGGTCAAGTTCTTCACTATGTTGCTGAAACGGTTCAGCATATAGTTTAATGCGATCGTTGCATCCGGCAAGATGATGCGCTCAGCAGAAGAATGCGAAATGTCACGTTCATGCCATAATGGCACATTCTCATATGCTGTCATCATGTAACCGCGGATTACACGAGCCATACCCGTCATATTTTCAGAACCGATTGGATTCCGTTTATGAGGCATTGCCGAAGATCCTTTTTGTCCTTTTGCAAAGAATTCTTCCACTTCGCGTGTTTCACTTTTTTGCAAGCCGCGAATTTCCACTGCAAACTTTTCAATAGATGTCGCAATTAAAGCCAATGTACTCATATAATGTGCATGGCGATCTCGTTGTAATGTTTGTGTTGAGATTGGCGCTGCTTCAAGGCCAAGCTTTTCACAAACGAATTTTTCAACGAACGGGTCGATGTTTGCGTAAGTTCCGACAGCCCCAGAGATTTTCCCAACCTCTATGTTCTTTCTTGCTTCTTCAAAACGTTCGACATTGCGTTTCATTTCTTGATACCAAAGTGCCAGTTTCAACCCAAAAGTGGTCGGTTCCGCATGAACTCCATGTGTACGTCCCATTTGAACCGTGTATTTATGTTCTTTCGCTTTATTTTTCAGGATCTCCACGAAGTTATTTAAATCCTTGGCAAGGATCTCATTCGCCTGCTTTATCACATATGAAAGAGCTGTATCCACCACATCAGTGGAAGTCAGTCCGTAATGGACCCATTTCCGTTCTTCACCCAACGTTTCGGAAACCGCACGTGTAAAAGCAACAACATCATGGCGTGTATCTTTTTCGATTTCATTGATACGGTCGACATCGAATGTAGCATTTTCACGAAGAAGCTTCACATCTTCTTTTGGAATGACACCTAGCTCCGACCATGCTTCACAAGCTAAGATTTCAACTTCCAACCACGCATTAAAGCGGTTCTTTTCTGTCCAAATGTTTCCCATCTCTGGGCGGGTATAACGTTCAATCATTTTACTTCCTCCGTTTCAACCTGTTGATTCCATATTTTGCTTCGATCACTTTCCAAAAGAGCTTCCTCAATCGTTGGACGTAAAATATTCACATGACCCATTTTCCGCTTAAGCTTGGCTTCTTTCTTACCGTAAAGGTGAACCTTCCAATCTGAAAGCGTCGGAATTTCATCCATCAAGGGTCCGATATGCTCACCAAGGATGTTTATCATTACCACAGGCTTCAATAACGCCGTATTTCCGAGAGGCCAATTGCAGACAGCCCTTATATGCTGTTCAAACTGTGAAGTCTCACATGCCTCCATTGTATAATGGCCTGAGTTATGAGGTCTTGGCGCTAATTCATTAATGATGATATCATCCTGAGCGGTTAAAAACATCTCGACTGCCAATGTCCCCACCAAATCAAGTTTCTCTGCAAGCTGCAAAGCTTCATCAATAGCTTTCCGTTCAGCTTGGATACTGATACGGGCCGGAACAATGCTTTTATGAAGAATGTTTTCAATATGAATGTTTTCCGCAATCGGAAAATGACTTGTCTCGCCATCAGCCTTACGCGTCACGATGATGGATATTTCTTTTACGAAAGGAATCCAGGCTTCCAGCACACATATACCTGTTTTGAGCAGGGGTTCAGCCTTTTTGATATCGGCTTCTTCCTTAATGACCAACTGCCCTTTTCCATCATAACCGCCCCGCGTCGTTTTTAACACACTAGGGTACCCTAATTTCTCTATATGAAGGTAAATTTCTGAAATATCCTGTATTTCCTGATATGGAGCAACGGAAGCTCCTGCATCGGATATGGCTTTTTTTTCAGTCAATCTATCCTGTGTCAGCTTTAATAATTCTGAGCCCTGTGGAAGAAATGCATGTTGCTTTAACCAATCCAAGGCTTCTGAACTGATATTTTCAAACTCGTATGTTATGACATCACTGACGTCAGCTAACCTTTTCAATGATTCGATATCATCATAAGCACCGATGATTTCAATATCCGCCACTTGGGCACATGGGCCTTCTGCAGTCGGCTCAAGGACCGCTATCTTAAAGCCCGATGCCTTAGCTGACAAGGCCATCATCCTGCCCAATTGCCCACCGCCGATAATTCCAATGGTCTGTCCCGGTAATATGATTGTATTATTTAAGTTGTTCACTGCTCTGTAACACCTTTTCTCTGGTTTCGTCTCGTAAAGCCTCTAGCCTATCAGCAATGTCAGAATCAAAAGCCGCTAACATTTGAGCCGCTAACAAACCGGCATTGACTGCGCCGGCTTTTCCGATCGCAACCGTTGCAACCGGTACGCCACCAGGCATTTGAACAATCGATAATAACGAATCCATCCCATTTAATGCCTTCGACTGTATTGGCACGCCAATCACAGGGACAATCGTTTTAGCGGCGGTCATACCTGGAAGATGTGCAGCCCCGCCTGCTCCGGCAATAATCACTTTAATATCTCTATCTTTTGCACTCTCTGCATATTCAAATAGTAAATCCGGCGTCCGGTGGGCGGAAACGACTCTTTTTTCATAGGGGATCTCAAGCTGTTCCAATGATTCACAAGCGTACTTCATCGTTTCCCAATCCGAGACACTTCCCATAATAACCCCAACTTGCGGTTTCATATCATCTTTCCCTCCAACACTCATATTATGGCGTCCCGAGTATGCAGACAGACGCTTATCATTTATCTATAACATGTAAATTAAAAAACCGGACAGGTTGCTTCCTCATCGAGAAAGCAACCTGTCCGGAACAGAAAGCCCTTTTGGAAAATACAAAAAGACTTGGCTAGGTTTCCGAAATAGTCAGATGCTTTTCTCATAGTCCGATGATTTACGGTCATCAGGTAGAAACTTTTGGGCCATATCCCCATGATTATATGAGACGTATTAATGTAACTTCATCTTACCTTCCGGCCATTTTAATGTCAAGTTAAAATCGAATATTTTTACATGATATTAATTAATCGTTCGTGTTTTACTCGATTAACTTTGCTTCGAATACAATTTTTCGATCAACCGGCTCATAATGGACTTTGCCATTCTCGATTCTCTCGGCAAAGATAGGCTCTTCCGTTCGCCTTACAGGAAAGTAACCTGCCGCTTTAATTCGATCTAAACATGCATCGATCGTCTCGCCCTCGATAACTTCAAACTTTTCCTTACTCTTTTTACTCACAATACCGATCCCTTCATGGTTCTATTTTGTCTGCCTTCTTCCTTACCCATCCAACTTGCATATTATCAATAATAAATTCTTCCTAGTATAATGAAAAGAATAAGCAAAGACAAGAATGCATGTAAATAAAATCAATTACTTTATAATGGAAATTCCAAATACCTCAGAATTTGATCCCCCTTACCTTCCTAAAAGCATCTACTCTCATATACTCTACATCCCCTTCAATATCCTGCCCTTCTCCTCCCTCTGAATTACAATAGCTTCATTCATGAAATTACCTCTGCTCCATGATCGTTACATATTCGTATCTTGCTCCCATGAATTATTTCAATTCAAGTTTAGTCCGAATAAATAAGTCAGCTGATGGAATTAATTAGCCTGCAGGTCGATTTAGCTGTTAATTTACGTCATTCCTCCTGAAAGCTGAAAAATATCGCAATACA